>DATFXZ010000360.1:0-16264 GCA_035315305.1 Terriglobia bacterium
TGTAGTTGATATTGCGATCGATGATGTAGCTGATGACATTATTCGGGTGAATGCGCTGGCGGATTCGGTCTGCGCAGTACGCGAGATCGAGTAGAGCAGCCTCTTCAAAAAGGCGCACGGCCTCTTCTGAACTCACTCGGCAACCTTCAGCAGCCGATTCCAAAATGGTTTCGATAGTTCTCATATGAATTGCAGTCTCCGCACTGTCCTGATTGCACCCACTTTGGCAGCTTTTTCGTAGAACAACTGCAGCGACTCGAGACATGACTGGTCCATGTAGTAATGAACGTTTCGATCGAGGTACGCCCGTACGAACTCTGTCTTGATTTGAAGCAGCTCGCTGTACTTTGCCGCAATCGTCGGAATATTCGCTACACCGAAATCGCGCGAACCCTTCAATGCATCGACAACTCCAGCATCCTTGAATCCCTCGCGCACAGCCCAAAATGCGAACACAAAAGGAAGGCCCGTTAGGAATCGCCACCGTTCGGCCAAATCGAAAACTTCCAACGGTTCCGAACCTAACCGCAAGAGCGGCTTCTGCGTTTCAGCGTTCGGTTGGTCGTTCTGCTCCATGAACTTCAGCGCATTGTCTCCAATAAGGAGGGCCGCATCGTTGTGCGTCAGCATGTTCGGCAGGTTCGGCTCCACCGGCCTGAAGTCCGGACGGGTGTGATAGAACTCATCGAAGATAATTTTCGCCAACGCCACGGAAGTACGGGACCCGCTGTCACACGCTACTGTCTTCACTTTCCATAACGGCACCACGCTGACAAGAATCACGCTGCGCACTTGATACAACGACGCCACAGCAGGGCCCGGCACGATGCGAGAACCCTTTATGCGCTGGAATTCGATAGAGGGAATAAGGCCGATATCGACAGTCCCCTTCGCGAGCTGATTCGCACACTCCGCCGGGGTGCTTAGAACTGGATCGAAGACTTCTTTCTGAGGACCTTCGAGGATTCCCCATGCCAAGGGGACTGCGTTGAGGTATTTAACGATCGAGATCTTATTCTTCGCCATTGCGAAGAATATTCTATTACGTGATCTCGAACTCCCGGAACAGGTACTGATAAAACGGATCGTTAATGTACAGCTTCACCCAATTCAACCCCACGACACATTGCTCAAATTGTTCGGAGAGTTTTCTGTAAACGGTCGCCGACTGAGTCGAATAGGAGTCCATCTCAGCCACAATCGTATAGGAACGACGGCCTGCCTCGGCGTAGTAGTCCGGGCTGACCGTTCGATGGCCATAGTTAAGGTTTTCGGGAAAAAGTCCAAGGTTAAAGAGTGTTAGATCCCCAACATGCTTATAGCAGTCACGGCGCCGTTCCGGTGACATTTCGCTGCTGGCCTGCGTGAGCACGTCGAACAGGTATTGCAAACGCCGGCCGGCCCCATCTTTGATCCGATACATGTTTTCTATTTGAACAAATTCTGTCAGCAGGTTAGTGATGTATTGGATCGTCTCCGAATCGTGCAGATTGAGTTGATGCATGCCGCGTTCGGTCAGTTTTTGAAAAAGTATTCGAATGGGATGGTCATTGGAAATGTCTCGCCGTGTTTTGTCAATCATGCGCAATTTCCTTTGGTAACATAGACGGCCTTCAGGTTTCGATGTTTACACACACATGCAAATAGCCATCGTTGGTGCAGGCCCAGCGGGCACTTGGGCTTCGACTCTCCTTGCCCGTCGTGGCCATTCAGTGACGCTCATCGACGCCCAGGCGCCGTGGGAAAAACCATGCGGCGGTGGAGTCACCGCGAAAGCTTTAACGAGTATCGGAATCTTCGAATCGGACCTGCCACGCAACAACATTGATCGAATCACCATCTACTTTGGAGACACCCGTTCGGTGACCGTGAATCCCAAGGACCCGGTCGCTGTAGTCTCTCGGCGTGACCTGAGCAAATATCTAGTGGAGGAAGCCGAGAAATCAGGCGTTTCTCTGTTGAAAAAGCGCGTCACCAAAATCGAACGCATGACACGCGGGTGGCTTTTATCCACCCGAGATAGCTCGCTGCAATCGGACTTCCTAATCGGCGCCGACGGCGCGACAAGTCTGGTGCGTCGGACCGTTAGTACAGGGATCCAGCCGGAAGATCTCTGCGTCACACTGGGATACTTCATTCCAGGAAACTTTCCACCCCATATGAAGATCTATTTTGCTCCCGCGTTTGAAGGTTACATCTGGTCCTTCCCGCGACCGACCCATACTTCATACGGTCTCATCACGCGCAGCGAACCGGGCTGGACCGGCCGCGCGAAAACGCTGCTATCGAACTTTATTGCAGCGGATTTAGGTGCCGAGGTGCTCGACCAGGCAGAATTCTATAGCGCGCCGGTTCCCTGTTTGGGTCCGCGCTCATGGAAAAAGAATCAGATTTCGGGCGACGGATGGGCGCTCGTCGGAGACGCAGCCG
Source organism: Terriglobia bacterium (assembly GCA_035315305.1). Taxonomy (GTDB): domain Bacteria; phylum Acidobacteriota; class Terriglobia; order 20CM-2-55-15; family 20CM-2-55-15; genus 20CM-2-55-15. The sequence goes on from DATFXZ010000360.1 coordinate 2,431, forward strand.
GACTCGTGGATCCCATCACGGGTGAAGGAATTTACTATGCCTTCAAATCGGCGGAAATATTGGCGGAGACGCTGGATCGGCGAGACCTCTATCAGACGAAGATTCAAATGGAAATTGGCCGGGAACTGCAGCGCTCAGCCCGAATGTATAACAGGTTTTACCGCGGCCGCTTTCTAGGTGCAGACTTCAAAAAACGGACGGTCCAACTAGCGCAGCGAAGTAACACACTGAAAACCGTTCTGGGAAATTTGATAGCCGGTAATCAAGGCTATTTGAGTTTGAAGAAGAAGCTCTTCCTCTCGATTCCTTCCGTCGGTTTGGACTTGATATTACGACGGTCATAGGACCAGCATGCGATCCGCATAGTCCGTCGCGTCTTCGGTTAATGCACCGTCGGACTGATCTCGTCCTCACTCTTCGCTTCCGGTTCGACAAGAGTCGCTGCCGTCACTTTGTCGTCTTCGTCAACGTGGATCAATCGCACACCTTGAGTTGCACGGCCAACCGCACGGATATCTTGAGAGCGCACGCGGATCAGTTTGCCGTTGGCGGTCATAACGAGGATGTCCGAATCCTCTTGAACGCGCATAATCGCCACGACCTTGCCATTCTTCTCGGTCGTCTTAACGTTGATGATGCCTTTGCCGCCACGACCTTGGGTCCGATATTCTTCGACTGCCGTACGTTTTCCAAAGCCACGTTCGGTAACGGATAGCACCATGTCGTTTTCGTTACTGGACGCGATCATGCTGACTACATAATCGCCTTCCTCGAGACGAATGCCGATGACGCCATACGCCTGCCGACCCATCTCACGAATATTCTTATGCGCGAATCGAATACACAGGCCGTCGTGCGTTCCAATGAAAACCGTTTCTTCGGCAGACACAAGTTCGGCTGCGATCAACTCGTCGTCCTCTGGCACACCCATCGCGATAATTCCCCGCTGGGTGGGATTGCTGAATGCCTCGAGCGAAGACTTTTTGACTGTTCCATTCCGCGTCGCCATCAAAACCGACACCTTCGGATCAAAGTCCTTCACCGAAAGCAGCGCTCGGACTTTCTCTTCAGCTGAAAGATTCGCTAGATTCACGATGGCTTTCCCGCGGCCGGCACTTCCAACATCGGGAATTTCATAAACTTTGAGCCAATAGAGGCGTCCTCGGTCGGTGAATACAAGAACGTAGCTGTGCGTATTCGCGACAAAAACGTTCGTGACCGGATCCTCCTCTTTGGTTTTCATGCCGATGCGTCCCTTGCCGCCTCGGCCCTGGTTGCGGTAAACCGACAGCGGCGTGCGTTTGACGTAGCCGCTATGAGAGACCGTAATTACGGCCTCTTCTTCCGCTATGAGGTCTTCAAGTCGTATTTCAGCTTCTTCGTCGATGATCTCGGTCCTGCGCGCATCGCCGTACTTTTTCTGCACATCACGAAGTTCCTTCACGATGACTGCTCGGAGCTTCGCATCACTGGCGAGGATTTCTTTTAACTCCGCGATTTTTTCGCGAAGTTCTTTTAGTTCATCCTCGATTTTCTGCCGCTCAAGGCTTGTCAGGCGCTGCAATTGCATTTCGAGGATTGCCTTTGCCTGAATTTCCGTAAATTCGAATTGGGCGATCAGTCCCTCACGCGCTTCAACAGCCGTCTTCGCGCCGCGGATCAGTTTAATGATCGCGTCGATGTGATCCAGCGCTTTCTTCAGCCCTTCCAGGATGTGTGCGCGCGCCTCCGCTTGCCGCAATTCGTATTGCGTTCGGCGTCGCACAACGTCGACACGATGCTCAACGAAGGATCGAAGGAGCTCGACAAGCGAGAGGACCTTCGGTTGACCGTTAACGATCGCAAGGTTGATGACACCGAAGGTCGTCTGCATCGGCGTCAACTTATAGAGATTGTTTAAAATGACCAGGCCCTGCTCGCCGCGCTTCAACTCGATGACAATCCGCATCCCATGCCGATCGCTCTCGTCTCGAATATCGCCGATGCCTTCCAAGCGTTTGTCATTCACGAGCTCGGCTATTTTTTCGATTAAACGTGCTTTGTTGACCTGATACGGAATCTCTGTGACAACAATGACGTCGCGCTCTTTGCCTTGACGTTCAATCGTCGCTCGAGCGCGGATTGTCAGTTGACCGCGGCCGGTCTCATAAGCGTGGCGGATCCCACTCCGCCCGTGAATGATGCCCGCTGTTGGAAAATCCGGTCCCGGAATGTGCGCCATCAGATCTCGCAACGTGGCTTGCGGGTTGTTGATGAGGTGAATTAGAGCCTCGCTGACTTCCGACAGATTGTGCGGCGGCATGTTCGTCGCCATTCCGACTGCGATACCATTTGATCCGTTCACCAAGAGGTTGGGTACTTTACTCGGAAGGTAAGAAGGTTCTTCACGTTCCTCGTCATAGTTCGGAACAAAATCCACCGTTTCTTTATCGATATCTTCGAGCAGCGCCTCAGCGAAGGGAGACATGCGCGCTTCCGTATACCGCATGGCCGCCGGCGGATCGCCATCAATCGATCCGAAATTCCCCTGACCATCAACCATCGGATACCGATATGAGAAATCCTGGGCCATGCGAACGAGCGCGTCATAGATCGGACCATCGCCGTGCGGGTGATAGTTTCCCATCACCTCTCCGACGATCTTGGCGCATTTGCGATATGCACGATTCGAGGCCAACCCCATGTCGCGCATGCCTACCAGAATTCGGCGGTGAACCGGCTTTAGGCCATCCCGGACATCGGGCAAAGCGCGGCCGATGATGACGCTCATCGCGTAGTCCACATAGGACCGCCGCATCTCGTCTTCGATGTTCACCGGAACAAGATTGGATGGCGGCGGTACGGGTGGAGTTGGAGGCGTGATCTCGTCTGCCATGAATTTCCCTTACGCTTCTAAATATCTAGATTCTTCACTTCGAGAGCATTGTCTTCGATGAATTTGCGGCGGGGTTCGACGGCGTCACCCATGAGGACAGTAAAAATGTCATCCGTGTCCACGGCGTCCTTGATCTGAACCTGAAGCAGCGTGCGCTTCTCCGGATCCATCGTCGTTTCCCAAAGCTGCTCCGGATTCATTTCGCCTAGACCTTTGTACCGCTGAATCTGAAGATCTTTCTTTCCGATCTCCAGGATGTGATCGATCAATGCTTGCCGGTCTTTCAACGTAGCCGCTGCAGAGTCCGTCTTCGCAACAAACGGAGGCTGATCGAGTTCACCAATGGATTTATGCAGAACAAGTAATCGCTGGTATTCCGGACTTGATAACTGTTGATAGCCGATCAACCGAGGCGACTGGCTTCCCTGGCGGTACAGTATTTTCTGAACACTGTGCTCTTCGTCTGCCGAGATCTCCGCAGAATAACCGAATGACTCGATTTTCTCCGTTACGTCTTTCATCTTCTCCTGGTCGGCGAGGAAGGCTCGACTCTCGGCTCCCATACTCAGAAGGAGATCTGTTATCCGCACGTCTCGGAAGTGCCGATCAACGCGATTGAAGACGGTATTGAGCTCGATCAGCTTTTCTAAGAAAGTCGTTAGTTCTCCGTCTTGCAACTGATGGCCTTTGGCCTCAATCGTCAAATTCTCTGTCGCTTTTTTCAGCAGAAAACGGGACATCTGCCGTTCGTCTTTGATGTACTGCTCATTCTTTCCCTTCTTTACTTTGAACAGAGGCGGCTGCGCGATATAAACATGCCCGTTTTCAATGAGCTGGCCCATCTGTCTGTAGAAAAAAGTGAGCAGCAGAGTACGAATGTGAGATCCGTCAACGTCTGCGTCGGTCATGATGATGACCTTGTGGTATCGCAGCTTCGAGACATCAAAATCGTCCTGCCCGATACCCGTCCCCAGAGCCGTAATCATCGCTGCGATTTCCTGATGCGTGAGCATCTTGTCGTAGCGTGCTTTCTCGACGTTCAGGATCTTTCCCTTGATTGGAAGAATCGCTTGTGTACGACGGTCCCGACCTTGTTTTGCAGAACCACCGGCTGAATCTCCCTCGACGATAAAAATCTCTGCGCTTTCGGGCGAACGCTCCTGGCAATCGGCGAGTTTTCCCGGTAAGGACATGCTGTCGAGGGCGCCTTTTCGGCGAACGAGTTCGCGCGCGCGCCGCGCTGCTTCCCGGGCGCGCGAGGCTTCAATGGCCTTCCCGACAACTTTTTTTGCGACGGACGGATTTTTTTCCAGATAGCTGCTGAGACCATCGTTGACCAACGTTTCAACGATACCTTTGACTTCGCTATTGCCGAGTTTCGTTTTCGTCTGACCTTCAAACTGCGGATTCGACAACTTGACACTGATGACCGCTACCAATCCTTCACGTACATCATCACCGGACAGGTTCTCCTTCACATCCTTCAGGAAATTGTTTGCGACGGCATAGCTGTTTAACGTTCGAGTCAGGGCGGACTTGAAGCCGATCATGTGAGTGCCGCCTTCATGAGTGTTGATGTTGTTGGCAAACGTGAAGATCTGCTCTTGATACCCGTCGTTGTACTGCATGGCAATCTGAAGATCGATGCCTTCTCGGACGCCTTCAAAGTAAATGACCTTATCGTGAAGCGGCGTTTTGTTTTTGTTGAGATGCTCAACGAAGGAAATGATTCCGCCGGTATAGTGAAATTCGTGTTTCTTACCAGCTGTGTCGCTGCGCTCATCATCGATGGTGATGAGGAGGCCCCGATTCAGAAACGCCAGTTCACGTAAGCGTTGGGAGAGAACGTCGAAATTGAACTCTGTAGTTTCGAAAATCTTCTCGTCGGGCGTGAACGTGACCTTCGTTCCCCGTCGGTCGGTATGACCTGTCATTTCCAATGGAGCTGTAGGAACGCCGCGCTTGTAGCTTTGCACGTAGACTTTTCCACCACGCCAGATCTCCAGGTTCAACCACTCGGAAAGTGCATTGACGACCGAAACACCAACTCCATGTAATCCACCGGAGACTTTGTAAGCGGAGTTATCAAACTTGCCACCGGCGTGAAGCTTAGTCAGGACGACCTCGGCTGCCGGCTTGCCCTCTTTGGGCATAATTTCAGTGGGAATGCCTCGACCGTTATCGATAACAGTAAGGGAGTTATCTATATGTATAACAACGTGGACTTCTGTGCAGAACCCAGCTAGGGCTTCGTCAATGGAATTGTCGACGACTTCATAAACGAGATGATGAAGACCGTCAACTCCAGTCGACCCGATATACATTGCGGGTCGCTTCCGAACTGCTTCTAAACCCTCTAAGACCTTGATGTGTTCGGCGCCATAATCCGTCTCTGTTCCAGGGGGTTGCCCCTGACCATTGCCCCCTGGATACTCGACTCGTTCAACCATTCATTTCCACCTGACCCATCCGATGTGGATGCTGCGCTGCATTCGGTTTTCCGTGGAATACTCGGAGAGAATAAAGACCGCTCGCTCCGGTCGATCCGGACAGAAAAATAAGAAATATTTTAACAAAAATAGCACCATTTTTTGGCAGGAAACTTTCGCCTGTGAGAGATGGCGGTTGTGGATAATGTTGCGGTACCCCGGAGTTATACGACCTAGATCTTGTAGGTCGGCTACCGACACTGCACTTCTTCAAATCCGCATTGGCATCACGACGTACCGGTAATTATAGTCGCTCGGCGGCTGGGTGCGTAATTGGGCTGCACTTTCGCTGTCCTTGAATTCGAAACTGACGTCTGGTTCGTCGGCGGTTGTCAGGAAATCCAAGAGATACTGGTAATTGAAACCTACTTGTAGGTCTTCTTTTTCGTAATCCACTTCCAACGTTTCGTGAGCTTCTCCTAAATCTGAATGGCTCGCAGTGATTTCCATTGAGCCGTTGCCGAGCATAAGTTTGACCGTTCGCGACCTTTCATCCGAAAGGATCGCCACACGCTTAATGGCCGACGCTATTTCTTCGCGATTTACGGTAACCACTCGATCGTTGTTCCGCGGTAAGACCGCCTCGTAGTTTGGGAATTGTCCTGTCAACATTCTAGAAATGAGAAGGCGCTTGCCCATGTCGAAGAACAGATGATTATCGTCACGACCAAAACCTATCCGGTCTGCATCGGCACTCTCGGAAATCATTCGGACGAGTTCGCTCATTGCCTTTCTTGGAACGAGCACTTTGATCTCTTCGGTAACTTCCTCCAGCGGTTCCGATTTCTCGATGTGAGCCAGGCGATGACCGTCTGTTGCAACCATCGTGATGGATCCTGGTTTAAGTAGTAGTAGAGCTCCGCTTAAGGTGAACTTTGAATCTTCAGTGCTAATGGCAAAGATCGTCCGGGATATCAGTTTGGCCAAAACCTCACTTGGTATCCTTCCGATAGTCGATTTTGGTTCTGCCAGCGCCGGAAAATCCTCTTGTGGCAATCCGGCAATCCGGAATCGGCTTGATCCGCACGTCACACTGACCCAGTTCGCTTCACCCCTCTTGAATTTGATCTCTTTATCAGGCAGCGCTCGAACGATCTCGTATAGCCTTTTTGCCGGTAACGTAACAGTACCTGGTACTGTCGTCTTGGAAATACAGACAGATTTCAGTCCGATCTCAAGGTCTGTTGCAGCGATTCGAAGTTCACCACCCTCAGCCTTCACGAGAACATTAGCCAAAATAGGTATGGTCGTCTTACGCTCGACAACTCCTTGAATCAGAGTTAACTCCTGTAAGAGATCAAACTTTCTGACTGTAAATTCCATACTATTAGTAATAACTCCTAGTCGTAGTGACCTGAATTGCTGCGCTCAAAGCCCTATCTCTAAGAAACCACATCGAATTAGCGGCAAATTTTGTTGTGGATAACACCGTATCGTCCTTGTGGATACAGTGTGGATTTAGTATGCCCTCCGATTTTCCACAAGAGGTCCACATGGCACAGCATGCCCTTACTTAAATGAATCCAAAAACACCTGGATTTGCTTGTTAAGCTCCCGATCCTGCTGCCGTAATTCCTCGATCTTGTTTACAGAGTGCAAAACGGTCGTATGGTGTTTATTACCAAACTCGCGACCAATCTGCGGAAGCGAAGCCCCTGTCAGTTGCTTGCACAGATACATGCAGATTTGACGCGGCTCCGCAACCGACTTTGAATTGTTCTTGGACTTCAGATCATGAACACGCATCTTGAAATGATCTGCAATCATTTTTTGGATCATTTCGATCGTGATAGTTTTTTCACCGGGTCCAAGGATGTCATGCAGGGTTTCCTGAGCCATCACTAAAGTGATCTCAGAACCTTTCAGCGAGCAGAATGCAATTAGGCGGACAAGCGCGCCTTCGAGTTCGCGAATGTTCGATTTGATCTTGCTTGCGATGTACAAGGCGACATTGTCTGGAATGCTGATGTTCTGACGCTCCGCTTTCTTTTTGATGATGGCAACTTTCGTTTCCAGATCTGGAGGTTGAATGTCAGCGATCAATCCCCATTCGAATCGAGAGTGCAGTCGTTCTTCGATCGTGGGTATTTCCCGAGGTGGGCAGTCCGCTGAAATGATGATTTGTTTATGAGTGTCGTATAGCGAGTTGAATGTATGAAAGAATTCTTCTTGCGTGCGTTCCTTGCCTGCGATGAATTGAATGTCGTCGATTAAGAGGACATCGTTGTTTCTGTACCGCTCTTTGAAGCTGAGCATCTTGTCGTAGCGAATTGCATTGATAACTTCGTTGGTAAATTTTTCAGTCGAGATGTACGTCAAGCGTAGCGTCTTGTTATTGAGCTTAATTGTGTGTCCGATGGCATGCATGAGATGTGTCTTTCCAAGACCCACACCACCATACAGAAACAGCGGATTGTAGGCTTTTGAAGGCCTTTCAGCGACTGCGAGAGCCGCTGCGTGAGCGAACTGGTTTGATGAGCCGACAACGAAAGTATCGAACGTATATTTTGGATTGAGCGTGTTGTCGACCGAGTCAAAGTCAAGACGCCCTTGCGACGATGCGGCAACCTCAACTGGAATTTTCTCGGTGATGTATATCACGTTGATATCTCCAAGCTCTGCCTGCCGGGCCGCATCAACTACGACATCAATGTGGTCATTGAGCCAATCCTGAAAGAAAGCGTTCGGTACGCGAACGTAAAGAGCTTTATCGTCGTACTTGATTAGCTGCGTCGGTTTGAACCACGTGTTAAAGCTCTGCTGATTGACTTTCTTTTCAACTATTTCGAGAACTGTTTGCCAAACATCGAGTTTTGTCATGTGCGTCGGGGTGAGATTTCCACAAAAATTTCCACAAGTGTGGAAAACTAAAGTTTAAAGTTGGCGTGAGGCCGCGAAAGCGTAGCACTTCCACTTTGGGTTTTCAATCATGAAACCCGCTGTTTTTGCAAACGCTGTATGCTACATTTAAAGTTTTTAAAGGAGCGTGCGAATGCCGCAGAGGACGTATCAACCGAACAATCGTCGACGTGCAAAAACGCACGGTTTTCGAGCGCGGATGAAAACGCGAGGTGGACGCCTGGTGCTGAAAGGCAGGAGAGACAAAGGCCGGAAGCGGGTATCGGTTGAGCACTATTGACGCTTTCGAAATTGTGCCGCAATTCGGAACGAACAGATTTCCGAAAGACTTTCGATTAAGGACCGCAGCAGATTTTAAGAAGGTTTATGCAGAAGGGGCAAAGCGAATAGCGCGACTCTTCGTGGTATTTGCCCTGCGAAACGGATTGGAGTACAGCCGTTTCGGCCTAACGACGCCACGAAAACTCGGTAAAGCGCACGTGAGAAATCGCTTGAAGAGGAAGATTCGAGAAATCCTTCGAACTTCACGAGCTGCGATACCTACTGGATTTGACTTTGTGGTGAACCCAAGGCGGTCGTCGTCGGACCATGATGTCGAAGAGTTGCGTCGCGACCTGCTCCCTCTCCTCGGAGTTGAAAAATGAGTGTGACCTTTGCAAGGAGCGTCGCCCTAAGAGCCATACGCACCTACAAGACTGTGGTCTCACCCTACTTACCGGTTGCCTGTCGCTTCGCGCCTACGTGTTCAGAGTATGCTTTCGAGGCAGTCGAACACTACGGCTTACTCCGCGGTAGTCTACGCGCATTGTTGCGACTGCTCCGTTGCCATCCCCTGCATCGCGGGGGATTCGATCCTTTGACATAGTGAGTTCCCATTCCTGATGGAAAAACGAGTCATTCTGGCCTTTGTTCTGTCTTTTGTAGTGCTGTATGCCTTTCGCGCACTCTTTGTGCCTACCCCTCCCGCAGAGGCTCCCACGAATGTGCAGGCCCCTGCACCGCCGGCCAGTCACCCGGTTCCTCCGCCTGCGGCGACAAACGTTGAAGTCTCAACTTCGGTGCCGCCCGAAGGGATCAAAGCTGCGAAGTCTGAGGAATTGTCTTTTGAGACCCCGCTATATACGGCGACATTCGCTAACGTTGGTGGAGTGCTGAAGAGCTTCAAGCTAAAGGAATATTCGGACGGTGAGGGGCATCCACTCGAACTCGTCAATCAAGAGGCTGGAAGCAAGGTCGGGTGGCCGTTGGCGTTAGTCACTGGCGATAAGACTGTAGATGAGGAGTTACAGAGTGCAGCCTACGTCGCCGAGCGCGAACCAGAAAAGCTGGTGCTGGAGTACGCCTCTAACAGTGTGCATGCGCGCAAGACTTTTCGGTTTGATCCCGAGAACTACGTGTTCGCGATTGAAACAACACTAACGAAGGACGGCAAAGACATTCCATACGCTGTCGTCTGGCAGGGAAGTTTTGGGGATCAGTCTATACCACAAGATCCGGCGAGAAAGAACGCGGTCTATCAGGTCGACGCGACGTTCAAGAAAGTGGCACTGCGTAGTCTGAAAGATCAACCACAGAGCTTCACAAGTCTCCGAGCCGGTGTGGAGGACCAGTATTTTGCGGCCGTGTTTTTAGCTGACAATCCCGTTGCGGTGAACGTCAGCAAACGAGAACATCCAGGTGCGGATGGCAAGCCCATTCCGACGTTGGTGGTATCGATTTCCGTACCCGAAGGAAAGCTGCTCCGAGTGTATGTTGGGCCGAAGCAGCAAGATTGGTTGAGCAAGGCAGATCCACAGTTGGCGGCCATTGTGGACTATGGCTACTTCGGATTCATCGCGAAGCCGCTGGTATTCTGTCTTCTGTGGATTCACAGTTACATCGGAAATTTCGGGTGGTCAATCATCCTATTGACCATCGTCATCAATCTGGTGCTATTTCCGTTGAGTTTGAAGCAGCAAGCTTCCATGCTGAAGATGCAAAAGATTCAGCCTCACATGCGGCGATTGCAGGATCAGTATAAGAAACTCAAACCGAATGACCCCCGCCGGGCACAGATTCAGAGTGAAATGATGGGACTGTACAAAGAACACGGCGTGAATCCCATGGGTGGCTGCTTGCCCTTGCTACTACAAATGCCGTTCCTCTTTGCTTTTTATAGTGCACTTGCCTATTCCATCGAACTACGGCGGGCACCGTGGATTCTGTGGGTGCACGATTTATCGCGGCCCGACTATGTTTTCGGCTGGCTTCCTGTTCTTGCAGTGCTGATGGCGATCGCCATGTTCGTCCAGCAGAAGATGACTCCTACAACCAACGTAGATCCGGCTCAGGCCAAAATGATGTCTATCATGCCCCTGATGTTCGTCTTCATGTTTTGGTCGCAGAGCAGCGGACTGGTTCTGTATTGGCTGACGGGTAGCATTATCGGCATCGGTCGGCAAGTTTTTATCAACAAGTATTGGTCCCCGAAAGCGGAAGCGAAACTGAGCCCACGATCGAAGGCGAACGAACCACGCGGAGCCTGATGTATGCGCGAAGGGCTGCACAAGATCGTTTCAGATGAGGAAACGATTGTTGCGATTTCAACAGCCCTTGGACGCAGTGGCATTGGTGTTATTCGGATGTCCGGTCGTGAATGCGTAAGCGTCGCACGCCGATTCTTCAAACCTCATTCCCGAGAGTTCGATTTACAGCATCGAAAAGTGGTCGTTGGCACGTGGAACGACGTGCACGGCAGCGAAATAGATGAGGTAATCGTCACATTTTTTCATGCGCCCCGTTCCTATACAGGCGAGGACGTGATCGAGATCAGCGCCCACGGAAATCCCGTCGCGTTACGGCGCATTGTAGAGAGCGCACTGCTCGCGGGCGGACGCCTGGCCGCGCCGGGGGAGTTTACTTTGCGCGCCGTCGCTCACGGAAAAATGGATTTGGTCCAAGCGGAGGCGGTGAGGGATTTCATCGAATCACAGACAGAGCAGCAAGCCAAGAATGCGCGGCGACAGATGAATGGGTCGCTGTCAAAACGCCTGCGGCCCATAAAAGAAAAACTGATTGATGCGATCGCGCATCTCGAGGCGGGAATTGATTTCGCAGAAGACGATGTGGATGTGCCGGCGAACGCAACGATCATCGACCGTATTCGTCCATTGCGACTCGAACTCGTTGGTTTAAAGGAAAGCTTCGTTTTCGGAAAAATTCTGGCAACAGGATTACGGTTGGTAATTCTCGGGAAGCCGAACGTTGGAAAATCGAGTCTGTTCAATCGACTGGTGGCGGCAGATCGGGCAATCGTGACGGACATCCCTGGTACTACACGGGATGTTCTGACAGAGACCATTAGTTTGGATGGCGTGCCGCTGTCTTTTGCTGATACAGCAGGAGTTCGAGAAACTACGGACGTAGTTGAGACTATTGGCGTTACTCGGACATTCGAAGTGGTATCGGAGGCCGATTTAGCGCTTCTTGTAGTAGATGGTTCATCTCCGTTTGACGATGATGACCGCCAAGCCCTGCATCGAGCTTCGCGTATTCCACACCTCGTTGTGATCAATAAGAGTGATCTTCCGCAGGTAATCGATTTGAGTGTACTCAACGGCGCCACGCGCGTGATGGTGAGTGCAAAGACGGGACGAGGGTTGGAGGAACTGCACAGTGAGTTACGAACATTCCTTGTGTCGCACAGGACGAATTTTGCTGACGATTTGATTCTCACGAATACTCGTCAACACGAAGCCGTTTCAAATGCGTCGGCCGCGCTGGGCCGCGCCGAGCAGGCGCTAACCACAGGCGTGCCTCATGAAATGGTGCTCATGGATTTGTATGACGGACTGGCGGCATTGGATGAATTGACGGGCGAGGTTGTCACAGACGATATATTAGGGCGCATTTTTTCCAAATTTTGTGTAGGTAAGTAGACCATGTTCGATGAGACGTACGATGTCGTCGTAATTGGTGCCGGTCACGCGGGGTGTGAAGCGGCTCATGCCGCTGCACGAATGGGATTGAACACGGCGCTGTGCACAATGAACGCCGATCTGATCGCGCAGATGTCGTGCAATCCAGCGATCGGGGGTATTGCAAAAGGGCATCTGGTGCGCGAAATCGATGCGCTTGGCGGCGTTATGGGACTGGCTGCTGATCAAGCCGGAATTCAATTCCGTCTTTTGAACACGAGTCGTGGCCCTGCGGTCTGGTCTCCTCGCGCCCAAGCAGACAAGGCTGGGTACCGGTATGTCATGCGGCGGATCTTAGAACAGACGCCAAATCTGTTCATCAAGCAAGCGGAAGTGACGGAGATCCTTTTTGAAGAGAGCCGGGTCACAGGAGTTGAACTGCTCGATGGCCGGCGTGTATCTGCTAAGGCCGTCATTCTGACGACAGGTACTTTCCTAAATGGATTGATTCATATCGGAGAGAAGCGTTTTACAGCGGGCCGCAACGGCGAACCCGCATCTATAGCTCTTGCCAATTGTATTCGTCAGATCGGTTTCGATTGGGGTCGACTGAAAACGGGCACGCCGCCGAGATTGGATCGGCGGACCATCGATTTTTCGGTTTTTGAGCAACAACTCGGGGATCGCGAGCCAACACCCTTTTCGTTTCGGACGGTTCGACCGCTCGAGAACAAAGTCTGTTGCCACATTACCTATACGGATAAGCGAATACATGAGGTGATTCGCAGCAACATGCATCGCTCACCTCTATACAGCGGGCAGATTCAGGGGATTGGACCGCGATACTGTCCATCCATTGAAGACAAAGTGGTGAAGTTTCAGGACAAAGACAGACATCAGATCGTGCTGGAGCCTGAAGGGATCGACACTCACGAGATTTACGTCAACGGTATGTCGACCAGTTTGCCGATCGATGTTCAAAGACAGATTCTCAGCTCGATGCAGGGCCTGGAGTCCGCTCAAATGATTCGGCCGGGCTACGCCATCGAGTACGACTTCGTTCAGCCAACGGAGTTAAATGCATCGTTAGAAACGAAGAAGATTGCAGGGCTCTTTTTTGCGGGTCAGATTAACGGAACGACGGGTTACGAAGAAGCGGCTGCACAAGGTTTGATGGCTGGAATCAATGCCGCATTGAGGGTGAAAGGGGAAGATCCGCTCGTTCTGGACCGTGCGGCGGGTTATATCGGCATCATGATTGACGATCTCATTACGAAAGGAACGAACGAGCCGTATCGCATGTTTACTTCACGCGCCGAGTTCCGCCTGAACTTGCGGATTGATAATGCAGATGCGCGGTTAACCCCGATCGGCCGTCGCGTGAATCTCGTGTCCGATGATCAATGGGAGGTTTTTCTTGACCGCAGACGCCGAATTGAACAATTCCGCGATCTTGTAGAGAATACGCGGGTGGACACATCCCATCGCTTCTTCCTTTCACGCGGTTTGGGATTTCGAGACAAGCCAAGTTTTGCAAGCTTGCTGCGACGTCCTGAGATCCATATCGAGGATCTGATCGCAGAAGGTGTCCTTCCGATAGAAGGGCATCGTCGCGAGGACGTTATTTCACTTGAAACCGCTATAAAATACGAAGGTTATCTGAAACAGCAAGATAGAGAAGTGGAGAAGTTACGGAAGGCTGAATCGAAGCGGCT
>DATFXZ010000361.1:0-6645 GCA_035315305.1 Terriglobia bacterium
TCGAAGCTGGAACGCCGAATACTTTGCTCCGCCGTGGATTCACGAAAGATTCTTTGAAAGCGGGTACGGAAGTTGTGGTTGATGGCTACCAGTCGAAAGACGGTTCGCTGAGGGCCAACGGCCGCGATATCACACTGCCCAATGGGCAGACGCTTTTTCTTGGTGGATCCTCTCCGGGCGCGCCACAGTAAAGTTCTTCCCCTTCGAATGAGAATCGGGAATTGAGAATTGAACATTGATCAGATTTGATCAATGCTGAATTCTCAATTTCCGATTCTGAATTTCCGTGCGAGTACACCATGAGTCAACCACGCCCCCTTTCGATTCCCGTCATTCTTGGAACAACACGAAAGGGTCGAATGAGCAGTCACGCCGCACAGTTCATGTGGGACGAAGTCCGCAAACGCGACGGCATTGTCACGGAGTTGATCGATATTGCCACACTCAACCTCGTGGTCGACGATGCGGGCGAGGCAATCAAGGATCCTCGATTTTCCGAAGCGATGGAACGAGCCGACGCGGTAATCATTGTGACGCCTGAGTACAACCATGGTTCTCCCGGATTGCTTAAACACGTTCTGGACAGCTGCCTCAAGGAATACATTCATAAGGCTGCCGGAATAGTAGGTGTGTCTGCCGGCCCGTTCGGCGGCTCGCGCGTGATCGAAAACCTTCTACCCGTTTTGCGCGAACTCGGACTCGTGTCGATTTTCTGGGACGTCAACTTCGGCAATATTTACAAGGCGTTTGATCCAAGTGGACGGTTGCTGGATGACGCATATGTTCGGCGTGCCGCCAAATTCATCGACGAGTTGATCTGGATGGCAAAAGTTCTGAGGTATGGAAGAGAGCAGGTTGCCCTGCAATAGGAGATACAATGCGGTGTCCGGTATGTGGCACTCCGATGAACAAGCACGCGGAGAAGCCGGTTACGGTAACCGGCGATGAAATCATCTTAGCGATTCATTGCTGCCCGAAGTGTGGCAAAGTCGAATCAGAAGAACTCGGCGGAATTTAGATATGGCACGTACACTTTTAGATGCACAACTTCGCTGGCAATTACTCTCCCATCTGCGAAACGCCAGAATGCTCACCGACGATCTTTTTCGACTGGTTCAGCCGGATGCGTTGTATGACAGACCCATTTCCGAGCGCCACCGAATTGTCTTCTACCTCGGCCATCTGGAGGCGTTTGACTGGAACTTGATCTGCGCCCATTCCTTTGGAATGGATTCCGGCCAGAAGAAATTAGACCGCCTGTTCGCGTTCGGCATCGATCCGACAAGCGGAGATCTTCCTGATGACCAGCCCGATGACTGGCCGCGTGAACCCGAGATCCGTCAGTACAACTCAAAGATCCGCGCATCTGTGGATCGATGCCTGGACCACGCGTCAGGTGATCAGCTCTTCTGGGTCGCTATCGAGCATCGTTTGATGCACGCGGAAACTCTCACATACATGCTGCACTGGCTGCCTTTTTCAAAAAAACGCGTCGAGAGGTTTCTGGTTGATGCCGACACGCGCCGCGCAGCCGCAAGGCAGGTGGAGATTCCGGCAGGCATAGCAACGCTTGGCATTTCCAGAAACGCCGGCAGGTTTGGCTGGGACAACGAGTTCAACGCGCACCACGTGGATCTTCCTGCATTCTCGATCGACATGCACAAGGTAACGAATGCCGAGTATCTCGAATTCGTCAGTGCCGGTGGATATCAGGAGCGTTCGTTGTGGAGCGAAGCGGGCTGGGAATGGATCGCTAAGAACCGAATTCAGCATCCGAAATTCTGGGTCGCTCGCGGTGATGGATGGGTTTGCCGGACGATGTTTGCCGACGTTCCTTTACCGCTAGCCTGGCCGGTGTACGTTAGTCATGCCGAAGCTGAAGCGTATGCACGTTGGAAAGGGAAGTCGTTGCCTACCGAGGCGCAATTTCATCGCGCCGCGTTTGGAACGCCCACCGGTTCGGAGCGGCTATATCCGTGGGGGAATGCCGATCCGGAACGGCAGCACGGAAACTTTGACTTTTATCGATGGAATCCAACGCGGGTGGACGCTCATCCTGCGGGCCAAAGCGCATTCGGTGTCGCCGGTCTGGTGGGAAATGGATGGGAATGGACGTCAACCAAGTTCCGGCCGTTTCCGGGTTTTGAAGCGTTCCCGTTCTACGCGGGCTACTCCGCGAATTTCTTTGACGGCGAGCACTATGTGATGAAAGGCGCATCTGCGCGTACTGCATCCCTGCTGCTTCGCCGTTCATTTCGAAACTGGTTTCAACCTTTTTACCCGAACATCTACGCTGGTTTTCGCTGCGTGGAAAATTGATTGCCCTCGTTTGTAACTGCATGCCGTATGCATGGAGGTTTGGATGAAGTCCATTACAAGATGCGCTCTTGTTGTACTTTTCTCTGCCTCGTTTGCTGTCCACACCTATTCACAACAGGTGGCGGCCGCCTTTGCAGGCCAGGTGATCGGCAAAGACGGAAAGCCCATGGTCGGCGTCCTCGTGCGAATTGATCGCACCGACATCCCGGAGCATCGGGAAATCAAGACCGATAAGAACGGCAAATATTACTATGGAGGACTTCCAAACGGATCTTACCGTTTAACCCTCGAGCAAAATGGACTCCCCCTTGCGGTAGCCGATCTCAAGGTGGATTTCGGCGATACCCTGACCAAGGACTTCGATCTTCGAGCGGCATCGGCAACCGAACGCGCAAACACTGGAATGGATCCCGCGCTCAAAGAAGCGGAAAGAGTAGCAAACCGGGAAACCCAGGGCGCATTCAATTCAGGGCTCGATGCGCTGAATGCCAGGAACTACGACGAGGCAATCAAAGAATTTCTTGCCGCGGCCGCCAAGCGGCCGAAGGATTATGTCATCTACGCGCGCCTGGGCCAGACGTACTCCGAAGCCAAGAAATACAGCGAGGCAGCGCAGGCCTATCAAAAAGCGGTCGAACTGAAACCGAACGACGCCGGATATTACAATTCAATGGCAATTGCGCTTGGCGCCGCGGGCATGATTGAGGAAAGCCGGGCCGCCTTCGTCAAAGCAGCGGAGCTGGATCCGACGCTGGGAGGGCTCGCGTACTACAATTTGGGCCTCACGTTCATCCATAGCGGGAACGCGAAGGATGCGTCGGATTCGTTCCGGAAATCGCTCTCCTACGACGCAAACAATGCGAATACGTACTTCCAGCTCGGACTTTCCCTTCTCAGCAACGCGGATTCGACGGCGGAAGCCGTCTCTCAGCTTGAGAAATACCTGAAGCTCGCTCCAACGGGCGAGTTCGCGAACGCTGCAAAGCAGGTCATCGCGGCGATGAAGAAATAGCCCCGTTCCCCTACAGCCCAAGATGAGTCTGACGGATCTTCGCAATAAGAAGGTCATCAACCTCGGGCCCGACCACATCGACTCCATCCGCGTCACGGAAGACAAGGTAATCCGCATTTCTTATGGGTTGCCGTCGCGAAACGTAGTCCTCGCGAACCCGTGAGGCGGGCTAAGGAGTACGAGTCCGGGCATAGAATGTCGCAGCATTGACACCTTCAAGTTTTTCTGTTTTGATATCGCGGCAATTCGTCAGGTTTTAGCAAGATGTGTGCGAAGCGGAGTGAAACTTCTACGAGGGGTCACGGTTGCACCTTGCTACCTGCTTTGAATTTTCGAGGGTGGCTAAATGAAAAAAATTTTTGTTGCGATCGCGCTATTGTGTGCATTGTCAGCAGGCAATCTACAGGCTCAAACCGGCAACAGCCAGGTTACCGGTATCGTCCAGGACGCGACTTCGGCGTTGATTCCCGGAGTCACGGTGACGCTCACGAACAAAGGTACGAATGTCACGCAAACAGGGCTCACGAATGAGTCCGGTGCGTACTACTTTCCCAGCGTTCCGCCCGGGATTTATAAAATTTCGGCGGAATTAAGCGGATTCCAAACTTCAACCGCGGACAATCTGGAAGTCGGCACGAATGCACAGGTACGATGGAACTTCAAGCTGGACATCGGCGCCGCCAACACCAAAGTAGACGTCGTTATCGACGCCGGCCAGGAGTTGACGGAGACGACGCCGTCGGTCGGCGTTAATTTGAACCAGCAGAAGGTGACCGATCTTCCTCTGGTCGGTCAGAACATTTTAAGTTTGTTGGACGTGTTGCCTGGTTTCCGGGCCAGCGCCCTTGGCGACAATTTTTCAACCGTGGGCGGCTTGAACCTCGATTACGTCAATACGACGATCAACGGTCTCAGCACGAACAGTACGCGCGACGCTGCGTACGGTTTCGGCCCCCCGTTTGGGCTCGGCAATGGCCGCCAGGTGATGACGACCAATACGATCAATCCCGATCTGGTCGGTGAGATCCGGTTGATCCTCTCCCCGGTGGACGCCGAACTCGGGCGCGGCAATTCACAGATTCAGATCCAAACACGTTCGGGAACGAATAAATATGCCGGCAGCGTCGTGTGGGATGTGCAGAACACCGCGCTGAATTCCTGGGGCTGGGCAAGAAATAGCGTACCGAATCCCACTCCTCCGGATTGGTATAACCTGCATCAATTGACCGGCAGTTACGGCGGCCCGATCGTCAAGAACAAGACATTCTTCTTTGCCCTGTTCGACAAGCAAATCGTGAATCGCCGGAATATCGTGACCGCCGTGGTTCCAACCGATACGGCGCGGAATGGCGTCTTCCGGTATTGGGACGGCTGGAATCCCGCGCTCTACGGAACAGTTCCCGCAAATAGCGGCACCCAAACCGCGACGGTCGCTGCCGTGGATCTTAATGGCAATCCGACGGCGCCTCCAGGCGGTGCTGGCATTCTCCGTTGTTTCAGCATATTCGGTAACGTGAAGGTGGACGGTACGCCTTTTACCGCCAATGATTGCGGCAACGTGCCCGCAGGAGCGACGCTTCAAGCGATCATTCCACCAAGTGACCCGTGGTGGGACCAGTACCGGACGACTGTGGACAAGACGGGATATATGAAGAAGATTCTCGGTCTCATACCTCACGCAAATTGTTTTTATTTCCAGGGGTGTGCTCCGTCGGGGCCCGGAACTACCCCGCCGGACGGCTTGAATACCGCAGGCTATCGCTATCTGCAGCACCTTACCGGCAGCAATACAGGAACGGGCGGCGCGTTGACCGGCGTTGTCAACGGACCGGCCGACTATAACAACCGCAACCAGATCAATCTGAAGATCGACCATAATTTCAATACGAGGCACCGCGTCAGCGTGAGCTGGACGTACGAGCGAACAGACGGCGAAATTGTACCCGCTTGGGGTGGCGACCTGAATGGCAGCATCTCCCGGCATCCGCAGTTCGTGACGGTGAATGGGACCTCGACGCTCTCCCCAGCGCTGGTGAACGAGGCGCGTTTTGGTTTGAACTACAGCACGGAGTTCCAGGCCCAGTCGTGGAACAACCCGAATCATGCGGATATCGTTTCCAAATCGCAGCAGTTTATCTTGTACGGTGGCGCCAACTCGACGAACGGGAAGAAGTATCCGATCATCTTCAATCCAGGAAATGGCTGGAACGGATACTGGACGGGCTCGGCGCTAAATGACTTCGGCAACTACAGCCCGCTTTGGGACTATGCCGAGACAGTGCGCTGGACTCATGGGAAGCACTCGTTCAGCGCGGGTGCTGAGTACCGGCGTCCGACGACCACCGGATATGTGGGGTCCAATTATGTGACCGGCTCCATCGGTAACGCGGGGACGACGCAGACCAACCAGTTTTTCAGTAGCACGACTGCCCCACCCAATAATGCCGCCTTGTTTGGGAACTTTCTGCAAACGGTGCGGGGAAATGCCGGTACGCTGCTCAACACCTTCAATGGCGCAGTCAATGTTTCCAACAACATCTTCGCTTCCTCCCTGCAGACGGGTTACTGGATCGACGGACAGAAAGATATCAGGAACGGAACGTGGCAGGATGTCACGACGGCCACCAATACTGTAGGAACCGGCGATCCGTACGGACATCAGAATCGTACACAGATCGGCAACGAGTACAGCTTCTTCATCAAGGACGATTACAAATTAAATCGCCGCCTGACGCTCAACCTCGGTATTCGCTACGATCTCAATAAGTCTCCATATATGGCCAATGGTCTGACCAACACCTTCGACGGTGGCGGCCTGTCGTTGTTCGGAGTCAGTAGAGTGCCGGGCGTGGATCCATTCAGCACCTGGTTGAGGCCTGGATCGAGATCTCAAAACGTGTATCTGAGCAACTACGGTTCAACGGGTCTGGGTGTCGCTCCGGGGGGCGCGCCGCTGCAATGCGTGAAGGGAGCGGCCAATCCGAACGGCATTCCCGCTTCGACGTGCGACCCGAACCTGCTCGCCAATATTATTTTCATCGGACCGGGAACGGATCATCCGGACAACAGCCTGATCCCGGAAAAAGGCCAATGGAGCCCCGCAATCGGATTTTCCTGGGCGCTTCCGTGGTTTGGAGATGGCAAGACGACCGTGCGCGGCGGATTCCAACGAACCTATGGGCAGGCGGGTTCGCAATTCAGCGGCGGTCTGTTGAGCGGTGTCGGCGTTGGGGCTGGATCGGGTACCGCGGCGCTGAGTAGGCCGGAAATACAAGCCATTCTGACGGGGGCATCGGGTCCAGCCCGCGCGCTCA
>DATFXZ010000362.1:0-4464 GCA_035315305.1 Terriglobia bacterium
TTTCACATCGTGCACTGGGCGAAAGGCGGTATGAACTATTGGGCCGTGTCGGACGTTAACCTCGCCGACCTCAGGATATTCGCGGAACTTGTGCGGGGGCAATGACCTTGCTCATTGCTCGCAACTTCAAATTGCATCCTCATGCCAGCGTGCGGCGTAACACACGGGGAGACGTTCGAGGTCGTTCGCGGCGCCGTGTTTCCGACTAGCGCAGCGGCGATTGCTTCCATTCACGTCCTGCCTGGTAATCTGGCCGTCCTTCGTAACTTCACGGATGCGTCCGTTGCTCCTGTCCGCGATATAGAGGTTGCCGGAACTTTGAAGTAGATCGCTGACGGCTCGAACCACTGATCGAGCACAGCATCGATCTCATAGATCTGCTCGTCCAGCGTGAACTCGCGCGGCCGTTCGTTGGCTTTGTAGCCGGAGTAGGGATCGACGCGGATGGGAGATACATTGTGGTCATTGTAACTCGGCTTGCGGTCGTACAATCGAGGCCGCGACAACATCAGCCGAGGCCCCCAGCGAGAAGTAGAAATGTACAGTTGGAGTCTTACTTATGCATAGTTTTAACGAGGCGGAACGCGCAGCAGTTTACAAAGCCATCATGTTGAGACGTGATATACGGCGTCATTTCGAGTCCACTCCAATACCTCACGACGTTCTGGTTCGAATCCTCTCGGCCGCTCATCACGCCGGATCGGTCGGATTTATGCAGCCGTGGGATTTCATACTGATTGAAGATTGCGCGCTTCGGCAACGGGTCCTGGACAGCTTCGTTCGGGAGCGTGACCGCAGCGCAAATTTCTACGAGGGTCCGCGTCGAGAATTGTTCATGTCGCTCAAGCTGGAAGGCATTCTGGAATCCGCACTGAACCTGTGCGTTACATGTGATCGTACTCGCGGCGGCCCGCACGTGCTGGGGCGCAGCACTATTCTGGAAACGGATCTGTACAGCACATGTTGTGCGATTCAGAACCTATGGCTTGCCAGCCGTGCTGAAGGCGTCGGAGTGGGCTGGGTCAGCATCCTGGACCCCCAACAACTATCAACGATTCTCGGGTTGCCCGATCACGTCGTGCCAGTGGCCTATCTTTGCGTGGGTTATGTCCGCGAATTTCCCGATGGCCCTGAACTTCAACGCGCCGGTTGGCGGCAAAGAATACCGCTTTCTGAGCTTGTCCATCTCAATGGTTGGGGCCATCGAGGAGCTCCGTGGCTCGACCGGAAGTAGTACTCGATCACGCTGCGACGGCTATGCGGCGGCAAAACGCCCGGCATTTGGTCCTTAGGAAAAAGGAAATCGAGACCTTTCCGGAGTTCAACCCAAACAATTGGCGATTTGATGCGAACGCGACGAGGTCCATTAAATTTAATCCTAATTTAATCTTCGCAAAATCACAGTCGTGTAAGTTCGCCCAAAAATCGGACAGGCACGTGTGAAGTCCGGCTTGCTTGGCGATCCGAATGACTTGGCGCGCTTCCTCAGCAGGCATAGAATTGAGGCATTCGTTCGCAGAAAAGAAGGCTTGCTATGACTGTACTGATTATTATTGCGCTACAGTACATTGTTTCGGCGAAGGCCGGTTGGGTTAATTACGTTGATGGACAAGTCAGCATGCAACTGCACCAGCAGGTCGACGTGGACATACCGATTGAAACGGGTCCGAGGAGTCATGCGGAACTGTTGCTGAGCCCCGGATCGTTCCTGCGTGTTGGTGAGCAGTCCAGCGTCGTGTTCGATTCGATCGACCTGACCGACATCGCCGTCCGCGTGCTTAAAGGCGCCGTGATAATCGAAGTCGCTGAGGCCGACAAACACACGCCAATTCACGTTGCGACAGGCAATCTGCGCACGGCCATAGTGTCTCCTGGGCTGTATCGGTTCTCTGGAGATACCGCCATCGTTATGGATGGCAAGCTACGCACGTTGGATCCTACGACGATCATCAAAAAAGGAAAACAAGTTACCGCGGCGCCGGATACTTATATCGAGAACCGTACTGAGCTTGCGTTTGCGGATGATTTGGACGGCTGGAGTGCGCGGCGGACGGCGAGTCTGGCCAGATCGAACGTGTTGGCCTACAGTAGCTATTCAGGCAGTAATGGGTACTGGCTCGGAGGATACAGTCCCTATTTCATAAACGGGTCTGCTTGGTTATACAGCCCGCTGTTGAACGGGTTCACGTTCATTCCCCAGAGTGCCTACCGCTCATATTACGGATTCACGTTCATTCCACGGCCTACTTTTGGATTGTCGCCCGGAGGGATTCGCCGCCCGATCTCAACCTGGCATTCCTCCACTGGTGTAGGGGGGCGGAATGGCTCTTTCGGCACCGGCCATTCCGGCGGACACATTTCTGGTCGGGCAGGCGGCCACAGATAAAAGCCTCAAACCAGCATCAAGAAGATCCGCGTCGAACTCGTTTGGGTCAGCGAGACCGATCCAAACAAATGCTGCGGCAAAGTTCGATACGCGCCTGTTGTACGTCCGTTCCGGCAGTATTAGCTCCTTTTCCTTATGATTGTCGCGCACCTGCCGCTTACGCAGTACTCAATCGGGGCGGGTTACAAATTGGAGTGCGATGTTTGGCTGGCCCACTTTCTCCTAAAGAGTTAGAGAACATGATTCCGCGAGCATTGTTCCAGAGTATGCGGCCGATCGACGCTTCAACCGCGCGCGACGCCACCGCCGGCATTGAACTGGCTGCAATGAGCATGCCGCAATCCCTTGGTTACGCTAGTATCGCGGGAATGCCAGCTGTTACGGGGCTCTACACGTTAATGCTGCCGCTTCTTGGTTTCGCCGCTTTCAGTTCATCGCGGTACCTGGTGGTCGGCGCAGATTCCGCGACGGCTGCCATTCTCGCAGGCGGGATCTCGGGGATGGCCCCGCAAGGCAGCGCGAGGTACGTAGCGCTGGCAGGCCTGACAGCTCTATTGACGGCAATTTTGTTGCTGCTGGCGCGCTCTCTCAAGCTGGGTTTCCTTGCCGATTTCCTCTCACAAACCGTGCTGACAGGATTTCTGACTGGAGTAGGCCTGCAGGTCGGTATTGCCGTACTTGGCAAAATGCTCGGCGTGAACGTTGTCTCCCATCGCACGACTAGCCAGCTTGGCGAAGTCTTGGCCAACCTTCCAAGGATTCACCTGCCATCCGTGGTCCTCTCGGCATTGACAATCGCGGGGATATTCATGCTTAGCCGCTATGCGCCGCGAGTGCCCGGCCCGCTTATAGCCGTGATCGGCACTGTGGCGGCAAGTGCAGCCTGGAACTTTGCGGGGCGCGGCATTGCAGTCATCGGGCCGGTTGCTAGCGGCCTGCCCCGTTTGACCATGCCTGAAGTGGATTGGAAAGATTTCGAAACTCTGATTCCAGTGGCGACTTCCTGTTTTGTGATGATAGTGACGCAGAGTGCAGCAACAGCCCGCATTTATGCGCTGCGCCATCATCAGAGACTGGATGAGAATGCGGATCTGGTCGGTCTCGCGGCAGCGAACGGACTGGCAGCATTCAGCGGAACGTTTGTGGTCAATGGAAGCCCTACGCAAACAGCTCTGGCGGAAACCGCCGGCGCCAGAAGCCAGGCCGCACAGGTCTTTGCCGTGGCGGTCGTTGGGATGGTGCTTCTCTTTCTGAGCGGGCCGTTACAGTATCTCCCACAATGTGTGCTGGGTTCGATCGTGTTCATTGTTGCAATCCGGCTGACCGATTTCCGTGGACTCCAAAGGATTCGCCGCGAAAGTCCCGCAGAATTCGCACTAGCCGCTGCCACGGCCATCGTCGTGCTGCTGGTGGGTGTGGAGCAGGGTATCGTGCTTGCCATGGTGATGTCGTTGCTGCGTATTGTGCGACATAGTTATCAACCGCACACTGCGGTGTTGGTGAAAGGTGAGGGAGAAATCTGGCATTTGACGCCGGCCGTCCGCGGAGCTTTATCCGAGCCCGGTTTAGCGATCTACCGCTTTGGAGCCCCACTTTTCTACGCCAATGCGGGCCGGTTTGCCGATGAAGTCCGTGGTCTTTTGGGAACGGATCACCTTCCGCTTGTGCGTTGGGTACTGGTAGACGCCGGTGCTATTACCAAAGTGGATTACAGCGCTGCTCGGGCCATTCAGGAACTTCAGGCGGAACTTGCTAGCAGGGGCGTCGATTTGGTGTTCGCTCATGTACAGCCTGAGCTTCAGGCCGACCTGGACCGTCACCATCTGACGGAGGCGATCGGCCGTTCGCGGATATTCGATAAGTTGCATGACGCTCTTGCGTATTACCACCAGCTTGAGCGGCAGGCGGGAGAGCCCACGTCGATTAAATAAGTAAGACAACCGAGTGTTGTAGTTCAGGCTAAGGTAGAACACATGGTTCAGTTGAACAATCAATTGATCTTTGATCCACGCCATTTAGTTATTCGGCCCAAATGGCGCTTTCGACTTGTCAGTTTTACTGAAACCTTCATCAGCAAC
>DATFXZ010000363.1:0-5366 GCA_035315305.1 Terriglobia bacterium
CCGTGATCGACGATTAGCAGATTACCGTAAGCTGCTTTTCGTTCAGAATAGATAACCACACCGTCTGCAGGGGCATGGATCTGCGCATTGTACAGGGCGGAAATATCCAGGCCGAGGTGAAGTTCAGCTTCGCCATTGAACGGATCGGCGCGATTTCCGTAATGGCTCGTAATGGCTCCTTTAATCGGCCAAATGCTTGGAGTATGCAGGAGTGTGTTTGCGCGTTGTTGGGCGACTTGTTCCAACAAGGACAAATGGCTCTCCATGTCGGCAGTGCGATCCTTCAGCAAGTCCACTCGCTCCTGGAGATTGGAGGAACGAAGCAGTTCGGCTGTCGTGTAATCGACTTTTGAGCCGCCAACTGCCGGTCCGTTCAGTTTACCGCTCTTTGTCGCACTATCGTTCTCGATGAGGGTCTGAATCTTCTGTGACGTGCTCTCCAGGTTGCTGATTTTTTCTCCGAGTTTCCGGGTAGCAACCTCGAGGTTTTGCTTTTGAATTTTGAGGTCGGTATTTTCGGTCTGGAGCTGATCGTAGTCGGCGGCTTTAAACGCCATTTTGGCATAGCTGAAGCCCAAACCGACCGCTACAAAAAATGAAACAATACCTATGAGCGCTAGAAAATAGAGCGCACGCACCGGCAATTTCCACTTGTGCAGCCGTGTGCTGGCATGAGGTATGACAATAAAGGTATAAAAACTCTTGGCCAAGTCGTTGCTCCTAAAATTTGAGTCTTTCCGAGAGGGCCAAAGTCCTTTTGGACCCAGGTTAGCGATATGAAGCAGAAGGACTTACTGGCAATCGATCGATCAACCTACGGTGGGCATCGTAACAAAGGGCCATTCTGATGGTCAAGCCCAAATCCGTAGTTTTACGGTTTTTATCCCCACGTCAGTGGAGGCCGGCTGGCTGGATTTTGCCCCTGCTTTGCCTACTGACTTTCATATTTTCTTGGGCTGCAGTGTTTCCATCTGGACTAGTCGAGCGCTGGTACGCACGGGGTATCTTTCCGAAAATTTCCTACGTGGTCGGCAAGTTTGCGGATTCCGTCCCGTTTTCCTGGCTGGACGTGACTATTCCGGCATTGGGTGTCCTTCTGATCGTACTCGGCAGGAAGCGGCGGTGGGGAATTCTACTGAAAGCGGCTGCGGGTTTTTACTTGTTCTTCTTCTGGACTTGGGGCCTTAACTATCATCGAAAGGCCCTCAGTTCCAAGCTTCAGCTGGAAGCAACGCGAATGCAGCCGCAAGCTATGACGGAGTTCGCTAGGCATGCCGCTGCCGAGTTAAACCGCTTGTACAGCTTGTCCGCCGAAAGACGGAACTACCCCTCTGACGAGCTGGAGACCAGGGCAGAGGCGGCACAGCGGGTCCGAAGAGTAGTGGCCATTATCGACGACCGCGATTGGGAAAGCGCCCATCGGATCAAAGTGTCATGGGTTGTCAATCCGTGGCTGCGTAGTGCAGGCGTCGATGGCTTCTTCAACCCGCTAGGTCACGAGCCTGTTGTCAGCAAGACCGTACTTGATATCGAACGGCCGTTTGTGATGTCGCATGAACTGGCTCACGTCCGGGGCTATCCCGACGAAGGCGATGCAAACGTCATCGCAACCTTTGCGACCTTGATGTCCGGCAACCCAGCGTTCCAGTACAGCGGCTGGCTCAGTCTATGGCTGTACCTTCGCACGCCCGAACTGGACAAGCTTCTGGATCCGGGCCCGCGCCAGGACGTCCAGCGCATCTTTGAACGCGCGCGCATAGAACAGATCCGGTGGGTTAATGACTTCCAGCAAGCCCTGTTGGACTGGTTTCTGAAAGCGAACAGCATTGATGAAGGTGTACGCAGTTATTCGCGGGTCGTGCTGCTCGCCGCCGGCACGGAGCCATTCTGGGCTAAGTTTCGCTAATTCCAGGACGACTGCCTAAATTACCGAATTTTTCACAAATTTTCGGGTAGGATAAGGCGTCCTATGGAACCCAGATTGATTGCAATAGCCGGTCCTCTCAAAGGAACGACTATCGCGCTCACCGATATTGAAACAATCATCGGTCGCGATACGGGCAATAGTGTCGCTATCAATGATCCGCTCGTATCGCGACGACATTGCTCAATCCGAAATTCCGGCGCATTGGTCCACGTATCGGATCTTGAAAGCCTGAACGGTACGTTCGTGAATGGTGTACCTGCACGCGAAAAGCAGTTAGAGCACGGAGATCGCATCAAGGTCGGCGGTTCTCAATTCATATTTTTGCTTCACGACGAACCTGTGGATACGGCTGTCCCCCCAATGAGTGATTCCTTTCTGGGCGAGCTGGTCACGACAGTAACTGTAAAAGTTGATCGACGAGATCCTGTGTTCCTCCAGCAGGACAGTTCGTCAGAAGCGTTGCCGCCCAATGCCCGGCTCGCGCGGGATCTCGCCGCCGTTCTAAGAATCAGCACGGCGATCAATGGGATCAGGAAGCCGGAAGAACTGCAGCGGCGTGTATTGGACATGATGTTTGAAGTCTTGCCAATCGAGCGCGGCGCCATTCTTCTGACCGGTTATCAATCCGATGAATTTGTCTCGGGTGTGTATCGCGATCGAGTCTCGAACGTGAATGAGCCGTTTCGGATCAGCAGAACTATTGCGCGGCAGGTGTTGCGCGACGGAGTAGCTGTTATGGCAAACGATGTTCTCAACGATCAGCAGTTCATGCCGACCGAGAGCATCGTCGCTTCGCAGATTCGGTCATTGCTGTGCGTCCCGTTGCTGGTGTTTGGCGCCAAGTTGGGTCTCATATATGCGGACACTACCCGTCCTGCCGCTCAACTCGACGAGCACCATCTGCATTTGTTGACCGCCATTGCGTCGGTCAGTTCCGTTGCATTGGAGCATGCTCGCTACGTCGAGTGGCTCGAAGGTGAGAACCGACGGCTGCAGGAAGAGATCAACATCGAGCACGATATGGTCGGAGAGAGCCCGCGTATGCGGGACGTTTATCAGTTCGTCAGCAGAGTCGCGCCTACCGAATCCACAGTGTTGATTCGAGGTGAAAGTGGAACCGGGAAGGAACTGGTGGCACGGGCGATTCATCGAACCAGTAAGCGAGCTAATCGCCCATTCGTTGCGATCAACTGTGCTGCCCTCACCGAATCTTTGCTTGAAAGTGAGCTCTTCGGCCATGAACGCGGCGCATTCACAGGAGCGATAACGCAAAAAAAAGGGAAGATCGAAATCGCCGATGGCGGCACTCTTTTTCTCGATGAAATCGGCGAACTTGCGTTGCCGCTCCAGGCAAAGTTGCTGCGTGTGCTTCAAGAACGCGAATTCGAGCGCGTCGGTGGAACACGGCCCATCAAAGTCGATATCCGGCTTATCGCAGCATCGAACCGCAATCTTGATGAAGCAGTCAAATCGAACCTCTTCCGCCAAGATTTATTTTTCCGTCTTAATGTCGTATCGATAATGTTGCCCCCGCTGCGCGAGCGACGCGACGACATTGCTTTACTGGCTACGTATTTCGTTCAAAAGTATGCACGGGCAACCGATCGACGGGTTGTCGCGATTTCGCCCGAAGCCCACATGCTGCTGAAGAAATACGATTGGCCCGGCAATGTGCGTGAGCTACAGAATGCCTTAGAGAGAGCTGTGGTGCTAGGTTCGTCCGATCATATTCGTCCGGAAGATTTGCCCGAGGCCTTGGTTGAAAACAACGAGAGTATGGATGCCGGCGTCACGCGATATCACGATGCCGTTAATACGGTGAAGCGACAACTGATCTTGCGAGCTATTGAACAAGCCGGCGGGAATTTCACGGAAGCTGCCAAGTTGCTGGACCTTCATCCGAATTACCTGCACCGGTTGGTTCGCAATATGGACCTGCGGAAGGACCTGTAAGTCGCTGCATTCGTCAATTCAGCCACAGCCGCCGCTGATAATATGCAGTCCACACATTATTCCCATCGCGTAGCGATTTGCCATAAATCAGATTGAACGAGTAAGTCGGAGTTTCGAAACGAAGTCCGACCCCGGTATCGAGGAGTAGCTTGCTCGGTTTGAAGACGTCGTTTCGATCCCACGTCTTTGCGGCGTCGAAGAAGATGTCCCCCTTCACCACAAAGTAGGGAATGTTGAGGGTGTTGAAAAAGGGAATGGTCTTAAGGCGGCGATTGAAGTCCGTATTGAGAAGAACGAAGTCTGACCCGATCGGCCCAGCCCCGTACTGGCCGTCAAGAGTCGTTCGATGACCGCGCAGTAAATTCTCTGTCGTTGGTGCGTCAATACCCAGAACGAAGTAATTCTCGATTGGCAGAAGCCCCCGCGACGTTCCTCCTTTGATTGCCCAATCGAAATACGTTCCTGTGTCTTTCGAAAGTGTCACTCGATTGTCGAGCTCGGCGGTCCCTCCTGTGAATTGTGTGTTTCCGATAATTGCGCGACGCGCAGCGAACGCCGTGACACGCAGCTGGTTTTGATATTTGCGGTCGATAAGATACAGATTCACCCCGGCGTTAAATTGACCAGTGTTGAGGTTGTTCGTGTATACCTGGGGAAGTTCGCCGCTCGCGGCGCGGTTACGATAAATAAATCCTGCGGTAAGCTCAACTCGATAATTTGGAATGTGCTTTACCCCAATACCCATTGCGGTGGCCTTGTAGATCAGATGCGCCTTTGGCAGAAGCTCAGGACGGATTGTGGGTGAAAGGTTCCATCTCTCGAAGCGCCAGAGGCTTCCAAATTCCAAACTAAGGAGGCCCGCGATGGGTAGTGGAATTTTGAAGCCGCCCCCGCCGCGACGCCGATCCGCATCCCATCGATAAAGCCCGTTGAAATTGATCCCACTGTTATTCAAATTCCAAAGATCCAAATACGAAGTCTGGAATGGAAGACCTTTAACAAGGCCGAACAGGATATCGGCCGGTGAGTTGGTCTTGGTGGTGGTCCGAACAACGGCGTTATAGCGATCGTTAACTCCAGTCGGTTCGAGCTCCAGCCCAACGTTAGTGAAATTGTCGGTTTCAAAAAGACGCGCTTCGGTCGTCTTCCACTCGCTGTAGCGCAGGGTGCGCCCAGGATCAAACGCAATTCCGCTGCGTACAACCCAAGAGCTAAAACTCGGATAGTAATTGTTGAGAATTTCGTTGATAACCGGTCGGCCGCTTTTATTCCACGCCCTCAACGCGGCTTGAACGTCACCCGTAGACATATCGAGCGTTGCAAGTTGATCCGAAGCGTAATTGTTGTGTGGATCGACTACGAGCGCACGACGCAGCGCCGATCTCGCAGACTCGAGGTTGTTGTTTTCGAGAAACAGGTTGGCCAGTTCATTGTGAAAGCGTGAGTCATCCGGATAGCGCTTGCTGCCCTCGGTAAATGTATCTTC
>DATFXZ010000364.1:0-6473 GCA_035315305.1 Terriglobia bacterium
GGTTGTCATCAGATCATGGATCCGATCGGTCTCGCGCTGGAGAATTTTGATGGAATCGGACGTTGGCGATCTACCGACTCTGGTTCTAAGATCGATGCATCGGGACAGCTGGTTGACGGCAGTCCGATCGACGGCGTAGAGACGCTTCGGAATGCGCTGCTCAGCCGGCCTGATGCGTTCGTGCAGACGATGACAGAAAAGCTGCTGATGTATGCCGTCGGACGCGCAGCGCATCATTACGACATGCCCGCTATCCGTGCAATTACGCGGGAGGCGGCACGCAATGATTACAAGTTCTCTTCGCTGGTCCTGGGCATCGTGAACAGCGACGCATTTCAGATGAGAGTCAAGAAAGCGGAGGAGACTCAATGAATTTCATTACCAGGAAGCACCTGTCACGCCGCACGTTTTTGCGTGGCGCAGGTGTGACGATTGCGCTGCCTTTCTTGGAATCCATGGTGCCGGCGCAGACGCCGTTGAAAAATACTGCTGCCCTGCCGAAGACCCGCTTGGGGTGCTTCTATGTTCCCCATGGCGCGACGATGTACAAATGGACGCCGGCCACCGAAGGAAAGAATTTTCAATTCTCGGGAAGTCTCAGCCCGCTCGAGAAGTATCGCGATCGCCTCTGCGTGGTTAGCAATCTGGCACATCATGCGGCAACCGGTGCAGATGCCGGCGCAGAACACGCGCGTTCGGCCGCAATTTTCCTCACGGGAGGCCAGCCGCAGAAAAACGCCGTCCGTGTCGGTGAGAGCATTGATCAAGTTGCGGCGAGGGCTATCGGTCAAGACACGCCATTGCCGTCGATCGAACTGGCGATTGAAGACGTCAGCTTGAGCTGCGGAGCCGGTTATGGTTGCGCATACTTCAATACGATCTCGTGGCGCACCCCGACAGTCCCGCTGCCGATGGAAAATAGTCCGCAAGTTGTTTTCGAAAAACTCTTCGGCGACGGCGGCACTACAGAACAGCGTCTGTCGCGAAAGCGCGAGGACCGGAGCATCCTGGATTCAATCATCGAACAAACAGTTGGGCTAAAAAAGGGCCTGCCCTCAACGGACCGCACGCGTCTTGACGGATACCTCGACGATATACGCGAGATCGAACGCCGCATCAAAACAGTTCTGGATCGCGAAGCGCAGGCAGGCGGAAGTCAGAATGTTCCGGAGGCACCCGTGGGTACGCCGGAAGCGTTTGAAGACCATATTAAGTTGATGTTTGACCTTCTGGCGTTGGCCTACCAGAGCGAGACCACACGGGTCGCCACATTGATGTACGCGAAGGATCTTAGTCCTGCCAGTTATCCGGCCAGTGGCAATCGCGGTGGATTTCATGGTGCGTCGCATCACGCCAACGTCAAAGCGAACATGGATTCGTTCGCGTTAATTAACAAGTACCACGTCCAGATGCTGACGTATTTGATTGATAAATTGGCGAAGACGGCTGACGGGGATGGGACACTGCTCGATCATTCGCTGCTTCTCTATGGCAGCAGTATGAGCAACGGAAATCAGCATGACCACGATCCGCTGCCCATCGTCCTGTTGGGAAGCGCTTCCGGACAGTTGGAAGGTAATCGTCATATTGTGACGCCGGCGCACACGCCAATGTCGAATCTGCTCTTGAGCATGCTCGACAAGCTTGGCGTGCGACGAGACAGCTTCGGGGACAGCACCGGCAGGCTGGAAATCTAGGGGACGAGAGGGCTGCCCCCCCCCGTCTCTTTTCTTTGTACCTTTGTGTCTTTGTGGTTATATACCTTTCGTTCTAAAGGTTCGGAACTGATCGTGCACCCAAAATGCCGCAAATGGAGTCAAAACAACTCATGCGAAGCGAATCTATACGACATGTTCCAGCGATCAGACTCTGGCAGGCGCTTTGCGGAGGCGCGGAGCTACCTAAGCGCCAGTATCAACACATCATCCATTGCGTCGCATGTGAAACATTAGCTACACAAATCGGCGACGCCCTAGACGATATCGAGCAAGCACTGCGCAGAAACAACATCGGAATGGGCTGCGGGCACGGACCTGACCGCCTGAACTGAGCGTCCTGATTCGATGTGGCACCGTAGGCCCATTCAAAAGGTCGCGCGGTATCATTCCCATTACTTCTCCACATCCACTAGGCTCACTTCCTGATGCAAAAGGAATTGGCGGTAGCGAAACAATTGGCGCTGGATGCCGGCGCAGTCCTCATGGACTACTACCAACGGACTGTGAGCGTCGATTGGAAGGCGCCCGGCGATCCTGTCACGGCAGCGGACCGCGAAGCCAGCGAGTTGATCGTTACCAACCTCGTCCGTAAATTTCCAGATCATGCCGTTCTTTCCGAGGAAGAGCCTGACAATCTAAGGCGGCTGACGGAATCGCACGTTTGGATGATCGATCCGATGGACGGCACGCGAGAGTTCATTGAACATCGTGGAGAATTTGCCGTGCAAATCGGATTGGTCGTCGACGGTACGCCCATTATGGGAGTCGTATACCAACCAACGACGAGGAAACTTTACTATGCGGCTCCAGGCGTCGGCGCCTTTTTGGAATCAAATGGGACGATGACTCCGCTCCACGTCTCGCCGGAACCAACCGCAGCACGCATGACGATGGCGGTTAGCCGCTCGCACCGGTCTGCGCGCGTCGAGGCAATTCGCGAACGCTTGAACATCAAAAACGTCATCCGCATGGGAAGTGTGGGATTGAAAGTCGGCGCAGTCTGCGAAGGCCTCGCACATTTATACCTGCACACCGGAAGTCGCACGCATTTATGGGATACCTGCGCACCCGAGGCTATTCTTCGAGAAGCAGGCGGGCGAATGACGGACGTTTCGAATGAACCGCTAAATTATTGCGCCACTGATCTTCGCAACCCGAACGGGCTCATTGCGAGTAATGGCGTGATCCACGAGCGTGCCGTACAGGTCACGCAATCCGTACTCGAAAGCTTTCGCTAGATACGGTATCGTTCCGTGTGGGTTCCCATTTGCTGCTGATCGGCGCCGCACTTGGCGCCGGTTTGATGAACGCAATCGCCGGAGGCGGATCATTCCTGACTTTTCCCGCTCTCGTGTTCACCGGTGTTCCCTCCATCGTCGCGAATGCAACCAGTACAGTCGCGTTGTTTCCAGGAGCGCTGGCAAGCGCATGGGCGTATCGGCATGACTTCAACGGCCTGGATAAGATTCCGCTAAAACCCGCAATCGGAGTGAGTATCGCAGGTGGAATCGTCGGCGCCCTCCTGCTGCTCTTCACGTCACAAAAAGCCTTTGATCTGATCATCCCGTGGCTGCTGCTGGCCGCGACAGCCGTGTTCGCGCTCGGTCCACGAATGATGAAGAGAGTGACGCCGCAGTCTTGGATGGGGCCAAAAACTCTGACGGCTCTTCAGTTTTTTGTCGGAGTCTATGGCGGCTACTTTGGCGGTGCGGTCGGAATCATCATGCTGGCTGTCTGGACCGTTGCAGGTCTGCAGAACATCCACGCCATGAACGGCGGTAGAACCCTTCTTGGCGGAATAATGAATGCGGCCGCCGTGGTCTGCTTCATCATTGCTGGAAAGGTTTGGTGGCTTCAAACTTCAATCATGCTCGTGTCGGCCGTGATTGGTGGTTATGCCGGCGCCAGGCTGGCGAGGCGGACGAATCCGTATCGGATTCGAATGCTCATCATCAGCATTAGCATCGCGGTGACCGTCGCGTTCTTCCTTCGCTCCTGATCTGCTATACTCGCGCCGTTTCCAGTCATGACAGGAGGGTTGATGCGCTTCGTTCGGTATGTTTTTGTCTATTTCATAACCGTGATTCCTGCAGTTGCTCAGACACAGGCCTATCGTGCACCACGTCTGAGTGGTCACCCGGACCTGAATGGCATTTGGCAAGCAATGAACACCGCAAATTGGGATCTGTTGGATCATCCGGCGCAGCCCGGCCCGTTCTCGCAAACCGGCGCGATTGGCGCAGTACCAGCGGGTCAATCGGTCGTTGAAGGTGGCGAGATTCCATATAAGCCGGAAGCGTTGAAGAAGAGGCAGGAAAACTTCGCCAAGCGCATGACGGAAGATCCTGAGGCAAAGTGCTACATGCCGGGTATTCCGCGCGCAACATACATGCTGTATCCGTTTCAGATCGTGCAGTCGCAGCGGGATGTTCTGTTCGTCTATGAATACGCCACGGCCAATCGCCTTGTGAATATGGGACCGGCGCAAAAAGCGGGGTCCGACACATGGATGGGGACGTCGAATGGACGCTGGGAGGGTGAAACTCTCGTCGTCGATGTTACAGGCCTGAATGGGCTGGCATGGTTCGACAGAGCTGGAAACTGGGCGAGCGATCGGTTACACGTCGTCGAACGATACACACGCACGAGTCCAGATCATCTTCAATATGAAGCAACAATCGAGGACCCTGCCGTTTTTACGCGACCTTGGAAAATCAGCATGACCCTATACCGCAAAGTGGAGAAGAACGCGCAACTGCTCGAATTCAAGTGTGTACCGTTCGCGGAAGAGTTATTGTACGGACAATTTAAAAAGAAAGAGTAATTTCGTAATTCGGGATTAATTCCGGAACGGTTGCGTAAATTCCTTAATTCTCCAAAGGATTCTTGGCTGAATTAAGGAATTTACGCAACCGTTCCGGAATTAATCCCGAATTACCAAAGGAGGCCGCAGGTGAAAACATTGCCGCGTTTCATCATTCTCGTGGTCGCCGCTATCGTTGCATTGGCTCCGCTTGTTATTGATGGCCAGACGAAGACTGCACCAAAAGTGTGGACTCCGCCGAAAACGCCATGGGGCGACCCAGACATTCAGGGATTGTGGCCCGGCCAGGACATGGTCGGCACACCATTGGAGCGCGATCGCAGTCTCGGAACCCGAGCTTTTTTGACCGATGAGGAATTCGCCA
The DNA here is from genome assembly GCA_035315305.1 of Terriglobia bacterium. Classification (GTDB taxonomy): domain Bacteria; phylum Acidobacteriota; class Terriglobia; order 20CM-2-55-15; family 20CM-2-55-15; genus 20CM-2-55-15. The sequence continues at coordinate 4,907 of DATFXZ010000364.1, forward strand.
AGAAAGTGGCGTTCTCCGAAGAACAAAACGAGATTGACACGGCGGAGTACGTGAACCGCAATCCTCGCATCGCGCGAGGAGGCCGCTTTGTCACCTGCGAAGAAGATCCGAATCTCTGCCGGAATGGCGTCCGGATCGGGCCTCCGAATTACTGGGATGAACGTGGAAAGCCGACGAAGCAGGCTTCCCTCGTCATGGATCCTCCGGATGGGCGGCTTCCTCCTCTGACGCCCGAAGCACAAAAACTTCAGGCAGACCGAGCGGCCGCAAGAAGGGCGCGCCCCTGCGCGACGGCGCCTGGCGGCTGTCACGATACATGGGAAGACGAAAGTCTGTGGGACCGTTGCATCACCAGGGGTTTGGTGGGTTCCGTCCTTCCGAATGGCTACAACACGGGAAACCAAATCGTTCAGAGCCCAGGCTATGTCGTGTTTCGAAATGAAATGATTCACGAGGCGCGCGTGATCCCTGTGGATGGCCGGCCGCATTCGAACGCAAACATTCGAACTTGGATGGGAGAGTCGCGTGGTCATTGGGAGGGAAGCACACTCGTGGTGGAGACATCGAATTTCCTTCCCGGCATTCCAGTGGCAAACACCCCGACGAGCGATGCCCTTCGAGTGGTGGAACGGTTTACGCCTACGGACGCCGACACTCTCAGTTATCAGCTCACAGTTGAAGATATGAAGACCTGGACGAAGCCATGGACTGTGTCGTTCCCGCTGAAGCGAAGCAAGGACTATGCGGTCTATGAGTACGCATGTCACGAAGGCAATTACTACATGTACAACGCGCTCAGCGGTTCGCGGTCCGAGGAGAAGAAGAAATGAGATCAATGCAAAACATCGCGTGCGGCTTCGTGGTCCTCTTCTTATTCGGAACGGCTGCGTGGGCACACCACGCTTTTGCGGCCGAGTTTGACATCAATCAGCCCGTGAAACTTCAGGGCAAAGTTCAGAAGATGGAATGGATCAATCCGCACGCTTGGATTCACGTGGACGTAGCGGGGCCGGAAGGCAAAGTTGTCACGTGGATGGTGGAAGGCGGCAGTCCGAATATCCTGCTCAGGCGCGGCTTCACTAAGGAATCGCTGTTGCCCGGAACTGAGATCACGGTTGAAGGCTATCGCGCGAAGAATGGTGAGTATCGAGCGAATGGCTCCAACATCACCTTCAAAGACGGTAAGAGGCTGTTCCTCGGCGGATCCAATCCGGATGACCCAGAGAATCGCGGGAAGAAATAATTCGAACAAAGAATTTCGAAATTGGACGAAAGCCCATCTCAGATCCGAAATCCGAAGTCCGAAATTGGACTCGAATAGCTCCGGAATCGGTCCTCGACCGAAGATGGCGCGGCTAGGGCAGTCCATTTTGAGATTTCGGATTTCGGATTTTGAAATGGGCTTTCGTCCAATTTCAAAATTGTTCATAGGTCTCTGTCACATTTGGTAGTGGCCTTACACGTTCCGTGTCTGTAGACTTTCACGTTCATGAACATCCTTCTGTACAGTCCCGACAACGGCGTCACCCGCAACTTCATGCCACACCTTTGGATGTTCCTCCTCAAA
>DATFXZ010000365.1:0-4236 GCA_035315305.1 Terriglobia bacterium
GCGACAACTGGAACGCATTCTCGGGCCGGACAAGCTGCAAGACGGTCTTCGTGCTTATCTCAAGCAATTTCAATTCGGCAATGCGACGTGGCTGGATCTGATCGCGATTCTCGACGATCGAACCGATCTGGATCTGAAAGCCTGGAGTCATGGTTGGGTCGAGGAGGCAGGAAGACCTTCCATACGGACTGTCTTAGAAAGTGATCGCGTCGGATTCATACAGTCGGATCCGCAGGAAGGCAGGTCCTTGCGCTGGACGCAGCACATCGATGTGTTAATCGGAAGGAATCATACGGTCACGTCAGTCCCGCTCGATATTAAGGGCGAGCGTGCTGAAGTCAAAATTCCAGCCGGCATTTCGAAGCCGGACTGGATACTGCCTACGGGAGGCGGTCTGGCCTATGGCGATTTCACTCTCGATGATGCCACCCGTAGTTTCCTGCTTCACCAGCTTCCTGATTTGAAGGATCCGCTCACGCGCGGCGCGGCGTGGGTCACATTGTGGGAAGAGATGTTGGATCGGCGCGTGGGGCCATCGGATTTCATCGAACTGGCGATTCGCGCGCTGCCGCGCGAAGACACGGAACAGAACGTTCAGCTCACGCTCAGCTACGTCAGCGATATGTTCTGGACGTTTCTATCCGAGTCGCAGCGGCACGACATTGCACCACAGTTGGAGCAGATCCTGCGAGCGGGGCTCGATCGAGCGGGTTCTTCGACGATGAAGTCGACCTACTTCTCCGCGTTTCGATCCACGGTCACAACGACGGACGGGATAGCTTTTCTTGAACGCGTATGGAGGAGGCAGGAGAAGATTCCCGGACTCACGCTGGCTGAACCCGACGAAGCTGGAATGGCTCTCGATCTTGCGGTGCGTTCGGTGCCGGCTGCCGCCGCAATCCTGCAAGAGCAGCGTACTCGGTTTATGAATCCCGATCGCAAGGCGCGCTTTGAATTCGTAATGCCCGCGTTATCGGACCAGCAAGAAACCCGGGATGCATGGTTCGATAGTCTCAAAGATGTAAAGAATCGCCGGCGGGAGCCTTGGGTGCTGGAGGGTTTGCAGTATCTTCATCACCCCTTGCGAGCTGCGTCATCCGAAAAATATATCCGGCCGTCACTCGACCTGTTGATCGAGATTCAACGGACCGGCGATATCTTTTTCCCCACACGATGGATGAATGCAACATTGGGTGATCACAACACACGCTCTGCCGCCACGGTCGTGCGTGAATTCCTTTCCCAGCAAAAGAATTATCCGATTCGCCTCCGGCGCATTATCTTGCAGGCTGCAGACGAACTGTTTAGAACTGCCGGATGAAGACCAGCCGAATTCTGCGGGCAGGCATATTCCCCTCCTCGTGAGGAGGGGCTGCGGCATCAAGCAAATTTCGGCGCAGCCCGCCTTGGCGCCGCAGACGGGGTGGTCGCCCGCAAGTCACGTTCCGGTTTGAGCGACCACCCCGGCCGCTGTCGCGGCCACCCCTCCTCACGAGAAGGGGAATACGCGTTCCTGTGGTACATTTCCCAGTCATGCCCAAAATCTTGCTCTTCTCTTGTCTGATTTTGCTTTCCGCCTGCAGCAATACTTCTGCGGCAACGACGGTCCCCGCGCCCGTCGTCGACGAGCACGCCGGCTCCGACTCCGATCGGGTTGCCGTATTTGCCGGCGGCTGCTTCTGGGGAATCGAAGCGGTATTCGAACATGTGAAAGGCGTGAAGAACGCAATCTCCGGCTACAGCGGCGGAACGGCGGCCACAGCGCACTATGACATCGTCAGCACCGGCAAAACCGGACACGCGGAGTCCGTTCAGGTCCTGTACGAACCCTCGCAAATCACCTATGGACAGCTGCTGCAGATCTTCTTCTCTGTTGCGCACGATCCCACGCAACTGAATCGTCAAGGTCCCGATGAAGGACCGCAATATCGCTCTGCTATCTTCTTTGTGAATCCCGAACAACAACACATTGCGCAGGCCTATATCGATCAATTGAACCAGGCAAAGGTGTTCGGTAAACGCATCGCCACAGAAGTGGTACGACTGGATATGTTCTATCCGGCCGAAGCGTCTCACCAGGATTACGCGGCACATCATCCGAACGACCTTTACATCGTCATGAACGATGCTCCTAAGGTCGAACGGCTTCGACAGCAATTCGCGCAACTGTATCGTGGGAGATAAATATGGATCGCCGTTTTTTCCTTTTTGCGACCGGAGGTCTGAGCTTGTCGCCTTTCGTTCCGCAGAGTTCACAGCCAACCGAAGCCGCCAAGGACGTCACCCGGACCCTTGCACGGTATATCGTATCGGCAAAACCCAGTGATCTTCCCGCTTCTGTCCGAAAGGAAGCGGCACGCACGCTGTTGAATTGGGTGGGCTGCACGTTGGGCGGCTCGCGTCACGAAACGGTAGGCATTGCCATTTCGGCGATAGCTCTTTTTTCCGGGCCGGCACAGGCCAGCATTCTTGGCCGAAAAGAACGACTCGATATTCTGAATGCAGCGTTGATCAACGGCATCAGCTCGCACGTTCTCGATTACGACGATACGCATTCGCGCAACATCATTCATCCCGCCGGTCCGGTGATCTCCGCGATTCTGGCTCTCAGCGAACATCATCCGGTTTCCGGCAATGAATTCGTCAACGCCTTGGTCTTGGGTGTGGATGCAGAATGCCGTATCGGCAATTCCGTGTATCCGAAACACTACGATGTGGGATGGCACATCACCGGAACCGCCGGTGTTTTTGGCGCCGCGGCCGCATCGGGCAAATTGCTCGGCCTCTCCGAGCAACAGATGCTCTGGGCGCTCGGTCTTGCGGCGACTCAGCCTGTCGGATTGCAAGAAATGTTCGGCTCGATGACCAAGAGTTTTCATCCAGGGCGTGCCGCGCAGAATGGATTGACAGCCGCGTTGCTGGCTTCGAAAAATTTCACGAGCTCTGAACAAAGCCTGGAAGCAAAGTATGGTTGGGCAAACGTGGTGAGCGCAGCTCACAACTACGACGACATCACAAAAAGATTGGGTGAATCATTTGAGATCTCCAAGAACACGTACAAGCCCTTTGCCTGCGGCGTCGTGATGCATCCGACGATTGACGGCTGTATTCAGCTTCGAAATGAAAACAAACTGTCGGGCGACGAAATCGATCGTGTCGAGTTGAGAGTACATCCGCTAGTGATGCAGCTCACGAGCAAGAAATCGCCACAGACCGGCCTTGAAGGAAAGTTCAGTATTTATCACGCCGCCAGTGTTGCGCTGGTGGAGGGTGCCGGCGGAATCGAGCAGTTCAGTGATCGCGCCGTTCGCGATCGGACAATTGCGTCGCTGAGAGATCGCGTATCGACCGTTGTCGACTCGTCGCTGCATGAAGACCAGGTGCGGATCGCGGTGGTAACGAAGAACGGCCGCCGTCTGGAGAAATTCGTTGAGCATGCCGTCGGTAGCCTGGACCATCCGATGTCGGATAAAGACCTCGAAGCCAAATTTACGGGTCTGGCAAACGGCGTTCTACCGCCCGACCGGCAGCGCAAGTTGATGGATCTGTGCTGGAGTGTTGAAGGGCTACCGAAAGCAGCTGCAGTTGCAGACGCCGCCAGAGTCACGTGAGCAGAACTAAGAAATTTGAAATTGGACGATCCGGCACCTCAAATCCAAATTTGAGGGTTGGACCGCCCCAGCGACGGCGGGTCCAGTCCAATTTCGAGATTTCGGATTTCGGATTTGAAGTGCCGGGGTCGTGTACACTGGACTTTTGATCCCTCATGAATTTTCATCCGCTCATCCAAGAATGGTTTAACCGCTCGTTCAACCACGCCACGGAGGTCCAGCAGCTTGCCTGGAATGAGATTAGCCGGGGCGGGGATGTGCTCATTTCTGCGCCCACGGGCTCCGGTAAAACGCTCGCGGCATTCCTGTCCTGCCTCGACCGGCTGGTGCGGGTGGGTTTGGACGGTTCCCTTCTGGACGAAACATCGGTTGTTTACGTTTCTCCTCTGAAAGCGTTGAGCAACGATATTCAGAAGAATCTCGACCGTCCACTTCAGGAGATCGCAGCTCTTGCAAGCGAGAAAGGTTTGTTGCTGCCGCCAATCCGCGTCGCCGTTAGAACCGGCGATACTCCCATGTTCGAACGGCAACAGATGATCAAGCGGCCGCCGCATATTCTGGTCACTACTCCCGAATCTCTCTTCATCCTGCTTACGGCCGAACGCAGCCGTGAAATGCTGAAGAC
>DATFXZ010000366.1:0-3071 GCA_035315305.1 Terriglobia bacterium
GGTAATCAGAGCATGCCTATCCGCGCACTCCGGCTCATGCTGGTGATCCTAACATTTCTGCCCTCGCTTCGAGCAGGGGATATCGAAGGTACGATCATTATTCAACGTAAACTTACAAAGCGGAAAGTGACTCCATCTGCCGATTTCTATCAAAGAGGCGCGGCTGTGGAGCTCGGTTCTGACCCGGATCAGGACCCTCTGGCATTTGAGCGCAGCCACGTCGTCATCTATTTGGATGGAAATTTTGGGGCTGGTGGAAATAATACGGCGGAATTGAATCAGAAAGACCGGCGATTCTCTCCTGACTTAGTCGTGATTCCGGCTGGATCAAGCGTCTCTTTCGCGAATCTGGACCCAATATTTCACAATGTTTTCTCGCTCTCGAAAGCCAAATCATTCGATCTAGGGAACTACCCAAAGGACCAATCCCGGACGGTGACGTTTGCCAAAGCGGGGATTGTTTTTGTGGATTGTCATCTGCACCCGAACATGTCTGCCGTTATCGTCGTCACACCCAATCGCTGGAGTACGAAAGCTGATGGATCAGGTCGCTTTGTGCTTTCCGACGTGCGCCCGGGCACGTATACCATCGTCGCCTGGCACAGGTCCGCCGGATTTTTTCGCAAGACCGTGCACGTCAGCGAGGACGGCCACGCCACTGTCGACTTTACCATCCCGTTGGACGAAGACGGTATTGTCCAACAAGCGAGGCAATGAAAGTGCGTTTTGCGACGCGCGCCTTTCTCTGGTCCTTTATCCCGTTTGCGCTTCTTTTGGCGGGTAGCTTCTGGGTTATCCAGCAGCGGGTGCAGCGAACGGTGCACAGTGGGTTGCGTTCGTCGCTGCGCGAGGCCCACATGTCTATGGCGCGCCTACGGCAGGAAAGCGAGCTCCAAAACAGCCGATTTTTGCGTATCGTTGCTGAAAACCCTCCGCTAAAGGCTGGACTGCAGCTGCTGCTTGTAAACCCCAAGAGCGGGTCAGCACGGCTCACTCTCGAAGATCAGTTGAGGGAGATCGCAGAAACACTCCATTTCGATTTCCTTCTGGTTTCCAATCCCGAGGGTGCTCCGCTTGTGGGCGTTGTGCGAATTGATGACCAACTTGTTGCCATGGGCACTCAGCGGATGAAGCCGCCGCAGCAAGGCTTTTTTAGTCTAGGTTCAAACACCTATCAAGTGACTTCCTTTCCCATCGACATCAACGACGAAAATATCGGTGTCTTATCTATAGGTGAGCACTTTGACCTATCGGAATTCACCACGCCCGCGATCCTTGCCCAAAGTGGCAAGGTCCTTCGGTCCAGCGTTCCAAATGCATCCCCCGCAGAGCTGGAATCCGCTCTTCGCAACTGTGGTGACCAGGCCGAATGCGAAACCCAGGTCGCTGGCGAAACGTATATGACCCTTGCTGCGGACAGTATTAATTTCGGCGATGGTTATACGTTGCGTTCCCTGCAAAGCGTGGACTCCGTCAGTCGCCCCGTACAGGCCGTGGTTCGAGAGGTGTTTCTAATCGCAACGCTCGGCGCTCTGCTTGCTGCCGCCGCGTTGAGCTTTTTCTCGTCACGATCGATTGTTCGACCGATCGCCACTGTGGTGTCTAGCTTGCGGCAGAGCGAGAACACCGGAACATTGCCGAGCTTCGAGAGCAATCCGACGACGATTCACGAAATTCGCGAACTAACGGAGAGTTTTACCCGCGCAGCAACAGCCGTTCGCGAGAGCCGAGAGAATCTACAGCAAGCGTACGTGGAGTTCATCGGTTCACTGGCCGGTGCCCTGGACGCCCGAGACGACTACACCGCAGGCCACAGCCGGCGCGTGAGTGAGTATTCCTGTGCCATCGCGGAAGCGCTGAACATCACGGGGTCCGATCTGGAAGTACTCCGCGTCGGAGCGTTACTCCACGACATCGGCAAGATCGGTGTCATGGACAGCGTGTTACGCAAACCAGGCAAGTTGACCGGCGACGAAATGGTGTTGGTGCAACAGCACCCATCCATTGGTCGTAGGATTCTGGAAGGGGTCCGTGGATTCCAATCCTATCTCCCAATCGTCGAACTGCACCACGAGAATTGGGATGGGACGGGGTATCCCCTCCACTTGTCGGACGTGAAGGTGCCGCTTTGTGCTCGGATTGTCCACGTCGCTGATGCTTATGATGCGATGACCTCGGCGCGACCTTACAGATTTGCATTGGGTCATGAGGCCGCTATGCGCGAGATCAAGCGGTGCGCCGGTACTCAATTCGATCCCGAGATTGTGCATGCCCTGCTAAACGCCGATCAAGCGGGACGTTTGGCTCGAAATACTCGAGACGCTGAGCCGGGCCTTCGCTTGGTTCCTGTTCCAAAAGCCACAGGTGAAGCGTACTGAGGACGGAGACTAAGTGAAGTTTCGACCGCTGATTTTCTGCATGTTGTTAGTCGGCAGGGCGCCCAAAGCGTTGGCTCAGGAAGCAACCTCCGGGTTCACGCTCGGAACCACGATTAGTGGAGTGACCCTATACTCTCCCGCGTTATCTAGTCCGCCGCGTAATGGTGACGATGTCACCGGAGCCTTCCGAGCCGTCCTCTATCCAACCTGGAAGGTGAGTCACCATTGGGCCTTCTCCGGTGCTGTCGAAGCCTACTCGCACCCCTATTTCTTTGAAGATTTTTCCAACACGACGACTGGAACGAGCGTACAGATCCTTCATGCTAACGTGAGTTACGCCCGATTCTGGGAGAATCGCTCCGTCGTCCTTAGGGCCGGCCAACTGTCTTCTGGTTTCGGCTCATTCCTCTTGCGATATGACGATGCAGTGAATCCGCTCATCGATGTGCCGATGTCGTATGGCTACTACATGCGAGGAGTCAGTACCAACAGTCTTGCGGGTGTCGGAGTGGATGTCACACTCGGAAAACTCGACCTCAGGGGCCAGTTGACAAATTCCTCGCCTGCGAATCCTCGCAGCATCCTGGATACGGATCAATATCTAAATTGGAGCGCAGGTGCGGGATACACCATCCTGCAAGGTTTCCGCGTGGGTTTTTCTGCTTATCGTGGCCCCTATTTGGACGTCCAATA
>DATFXZ010000367.1:0-10221 GCA_035315305.1 Terriglobia bacterium
CACTTTAATCATGATTTCCGATCCTTCTCGGGCATGAGCCCGTCCACGTATTTGCGCCACCGCTCAACGTATATCAACCACGTTCCGGTGTTAGATTGAATTCGCGTCAAATTTTTACAATCTTTCAATTCGCCGCATGGGGCAGAATGCTCGGCTATGAGCTCTCGTTCGGAGATCGTCGGCGCAGCTGTTATCGCCGCATACGATTTCTCACCGTTCAGCAAGGTTGTGGATGTCGGCGGCGGGCATGGACGGCTTCTACATTCCATTCTCTCTACGGTTCCAAGCCTCCACGGAGTTCTCTATGACCTTCCCGAAGTCGTTGCGGACGCTGTTTTTCTCGACAGTGATGTCGCGTCCGGCCGAGCCAAAATCATCGGCGGCAGCTTTCTCCAAAACGTACCCGCGGGCGCAGATGCCTATATTCTCAGCGGCGTCATCAATGACTGGAATGATAATGACGCGCTAACAATTCTCAGGAATTGCAGACAGGCGATCTCGAATAACGGCCGGCTGCTTCTGGCAACGTTGATCTCAAAGCCGCCCACGGCACCTGCAGATCGCGGCAATTTCATGGATGTCTATATGATGCTCTATGGTGGCCGCGACCGAAGTGAGGAAGAGTTCCGGTCCCTGCTCGGCGATGCGGGCTTCTCGCTGATTCGAGTGATACCGACTTCGACGTTGACCTTCATTATCGAGGCCGCACCGGTTTAGGAATGCATGCGTCTCCGCGACCGCAACGAATGGAAATTTTTCGCAGTCCTTCCGAAGGCTGACACCGCTCTGGCGGTACTTTGGTGGACGATTCTCGTTCTTCGGGGTCTCTTACCGGTCGCCTTCGCTCTAGCGATGGGCAGCATCATCAGCAGGGTTCAACGTGGGGAAACGTTAGCCGCCTCGCTGCTCCTCACAGGCGTTGTGTTCGTGCTGCTGCAGATTCTTGCGCCCATCCATCAAGCTGTATGTGCAAATCTAGGCGACCGAACGGCGGCCTGGCTCTACGATCGCCTCACAGAAGCCTGCGTCCGTCCGCCGGGCATTGGCCATCTCGAAGATCCCAAACTTACAAACGATCTGACCGTTGCTCGGGACTTCGACTTAGGCATCATGGGGCCGCCGCTTTCCATCTCGATGGATTTTATTGCCGGCGGCTTAGTCGACATGATTGGAGGTCTTGCCTGCGCGATCGTGCTTGGCTGGTACCAGTGGTGGGCGCCGATCATGTTGGCTGGGGCATGGTTGTCGACACACTGGCTGCTGCGTGAAAGCGCCGTCTGGCGCGACCGAAACACGGACGAAGTCCGCTCCGCTCAGCGAGACTCGGAATATGCCTATCGGCTTGCAGTCGATGCGCCTGCCGCCAAGGAACTGCGCCTCTTTGGCCTGGCTGGATGGGTGATCGATCGCTTCGTCGCACGGCGGACTCGTTTGCATGAGCTGCAGTACAAAGCCACTCGCCTGCGTGAAAAGCCTGTGATTTGGAGTTTGTTGCTCGTTGGTAGCGCGAATATCGCAGTGTTCTGGTCTCTGGCCGCGTCGGCTGCGAGCGGCAGCGTCGATTTCGGTGCGGTAGTCGTGTTTGCTCAGTGCGCGATGGGTACCGCGCTAATCGCTTTCGGAGGTCTGAATTGGGCACTGGATGGCGCCGCTGCGCCTGTCGCCGCTGTCCTTCGACTCGAAAATGTGATGAGTGCTGCCGGTGCATTGACATCGGGCACTCGCAGAGCGGACGGCTTGCCCGCAGTGGGGATCCGCTTCCGGGACGTAACCTTCGGATATCCAGGCGGGGGCACAGTCCTCAGCGGATTCGATCTCACGATCCCCGCGGGATCATCGATCGCGATCGTCGGCAAGAATGGAGCAGGAAAAACGACGCTCGCGAAGTTACTGTGCCGGCTTTACGATCCACAGTCCGGCTCGATCGAAGTCGATGGTATTGATCTCCACGATTTCGATCTGGAGAGCTGGCGATCGCGAATCACCGCCGTTTTTCAGGACTTCATCCGCTTTGAGCTGCCGCTCCGCGACAACGTCGCGCCACGGGGTGCACGCGACGAACTTGTGCTCAACGCGCTTCGTTCGGCGCGCGCAGACAAACTTGCACCGCTTGATACCGTGCTGGCGCGCGGCTATGAAGGCGGCACCGATCTCTCGGGAGGACAATGGCAGCGAGTCGCTCTTGCGCGTGCACTGTGCGCTGTACAGCTAGGCGCCGGCGTCGTTCTGCTAGATGAGCCGACGGCTCAGCTCGATGTTCGAGGCGAAGCCGAGATCTTCGATCGCATTCTGGCCGCTACGCGTCACTGCACAACGATTCTCATCTCGCATCGTTTTTCGACTGTTCGTCATGCTGATCGTATCTGCGTTGTGGAGAACGGTGTAGTTGTCGAATTAGGCACGCATGACGAACTAATGGCGCTGAACGGCCGCTACCACGATGTTCGATATGCAGGCACAGCGCTTCAACGCAACCGAAGACGAGGAGGGCAAAGCCTATGACATCCTCGCCTAACGGTAAGCGTCCAGTGAAAGACGATCTTCCGCCAGGTCTGTCGTCTATCTGGCGCCTGTGCAAACTCGGCTATCGTCACGAACCCGGAATGCTGCTGGCCGCATTCCTCATGTCGCTCTTCGCGGCGCTACCCGACTCATTGGTAGCAGTCTGGTTTAAGGTAATTGGCGATGGATTGTTGCAAGGCCGGAGCGGCCTGGTATTTGCGGCGGCGATTGGTCTCGGCGTTTCCGCAACGGCTACATGGTTTTTGCGAACCGTCAGCACGCGTGTGCAGCGGCGATTCCGGGACAAGGTTACCATCGCACTCGAGTCGCACGTCGCGAGGCTGCAGGCTTCGACAGCAACGATTACGCATCATGAGCGGCCGGATTACCTCGACCGTCTTGCGATGTTGCGAAATCAGGTATTCGTGCTCGATCACATGTACATGTCGCTCTTTTCGACGTGTGCGTGGAACTTGCGTCTGACAGTCACGATTGCCCTCCTCGCTTCTATTCATCCTGCATTGATACTGCTCGCCGTTTTCGCGCTGCCTGCCGTGTGGACATCAACCTGGAGGCCCGTAGTCGAGCGCATTGCGTGGGAAAGCCGGGCCTCATCAAACCGGCTGGCGCGGCACCTGTTCACGACTGCCACGGCGGCAGCCCCCGGCAAAGAAGTACGTGTGGCCGGGGTCGGTTCGCGGCTGATTGCCGGACGCCGAAAAGCTTGGGAAGTCTGGTACGCAGGCGTATCGCGTGCACGGTGGGGCACGGCAGCGTGGCATTCACTTGCCTGGGCTGTGTTCGGCACCGCGTACATAGGAGCCGTCGTGTTCGTAGTGATTGGACTGAAGGCTTCGACCGGTAACGTGCTACTCGTGCTGGCAGCGGGCGCACGTCTATCGGCATATATAGGCGCCACTGTCGGCGAGATCGGATTCCTGCGTGGTTTCTGGATGGACGGAGCCAGACGCCTCGCCTGGCTGGAAGATTATGTCGCTTCGCTATCGGCGTCGGCAGACTTGCCGGTGCCGTCGCGGTTGGCGCAGGGCATTCATCTTGAAAATGTGGGGTTCGCTTATCCCGGAACCGATCGAATGGTGCTACAAAATGTAACGCTCGATTTGCCGGCCGGCACGGTCATTGCAATCGTCGGCGAAAACGGAGCTGGGAAGACGACACTCGTCAAGCTGCTCAGTAAATTCTACGAACCAACGTCCGGTGCCATCTATGTCGACGGCCAACCGCTGGCGCGAATGCCCGCTGATGCGTGGCGTGAGCATCTTGCGGGAGCATTCCAGGACTTCTTCCGCTTCGAGTTTCGTGCGGGGCATAGCGTCGGAGTCGGCGACGTTCGGCGCCTGGATAACGAACCGGCGATAACTGTTGCTATCGATCGAGCGGGCGCCAATGACGTCGTCTCACGGCTTTCTGCCGGCCTCAATACGCAACTCGGTTCGACCTGGCCAGAGGGCGTCGAGGTATCGTTTGGCCAATGGCAAAAGATAGCCCTGGCCCGCGGCTTCATGCGTGATTACCCTTTGGTTCTATTTTTGGATGAGCCAACGGCGGCGCTAGACGCCGAAACCGAACACGCTCTGTTCGAACGCTTCGCCGGAGCTGCGCGACGTGATAAAACCGTCGGCGAGATCACAGTTCTGGTCTCGCACCGCTTCAGTACCGTTCGCATGGCCGATCTTATCGTCGTCCTCGACGGCTCACGCGTTGTCGAAACGGGTTCGCACGAAGAACTGATGGCAAAACGCGGCACGTATTCTGAACTGTATAACATTCAAGCAGCGGCATATCGTTAGGCGGTGACGGATCTCCAAGGCCAAGGATTTTAAAGTACTGCAATTGTGTTGCCGCGGATTGCGCGAATGACGCGGATGACCCACCGTTTCTGTGGCCGGGCCCTCTGCGTTACTCGAGTAATCCGCGGCTCAATGTGCTCGTTCTTCAGCGCGAGCGGAACTCAGCATGTTGGTCATCGAGTAATTTGTTTCGTGGCAGGCGTATTCGAATAGCGGACCACCGGTCTTCTTCATCGGAATTTCTCCCGACCATGGTCTTGCAAATGATTCCGGGTCATTGATGGTGAATTGATAAAGCAGTGTGTCTTTGTCTATACGTGTGAATCGCTCGACCAAACGCAGATTCTCGCCCGATCCCCTGAAGTTCGTCCTGTCGGTAAAATTTGTGGTTTCGACAACGAGCGTATTGCCTTCCCAGTGGCCATGCGGATTTCCCAACAACTGCCGCACATTGGACGGCAAATGCGGACGGCCATCGAGAGGGATGATGCGAGCGTCATGCATCATTTCCAGAAGAATCACGACATAACCGTCAGTCTACACAATTTGATAATTGTTGTTGTACCCGGCCGGAAGCATGGGCGGATTTGCCCGCATGATGCAACGATCGGCCAGGGATCGATCTTCGGGACCATCGGCGGGATGCACAGCCCGAGCTTCGGCTCGAGCGGCTGCCTTCTTCTGCGCTTCAGGAGTTAATGAAGGAATTCGTCCATCGGACGGATCGACGATGATCGAGGTCCGCCTGGTCGACACGATCTTTGTTCCACGGTCCCACCAAAAATCGTTGTAGCCCACCGTGAGATCGGCTTCCGGATCGTTGTCGCGGCGGTCGCCATGAGTTCGCTCACGTGCCTGCTTTTCATATTCGACGGCTTCCTCCAGTGTGAAGAACGCTTTGTTTCGCAGTTCTGGTGGACGCTCCAAGGGTGTAAGAGTCGCGTTGGTCCAAATGCCCTGGAGGTCGGGTTGGCCATCAGGCGTGCGTGGAAGCGCCTGGCGAGCCACCGACACCGGTGTCACGAACACGGTTGTCGCAAGGAGAAAAGCAATAAGCCGGTTGCGCATGGAAACATTGTTCTTTTGGCGGGTCGCAATAGTCAAGTTCACGGATATGGCTGACGAAAACCGGCGTTACGGCTTATACCGTGGATAGGTGCCAAGCACGCGAACGGAGTTTGCCTGCACTCGCAGTTCGGCAAGGGCGTCAGAAACAGGCGTCGAATCGGAGCGGCCGATCAGGTCCAAATAGAAGAGGTATTCGAAAGGCGAACCGCGGAGCGGGCGGCTTTCGATTTTTGCGAGATCGATGCGTCGTTCGGCAAACGGGCGCAGCGAATGATAGAGGGCTCCGGGAGCGTTCCCGACACTGAAGACAATCGTCGTTTTGTACTCAGCGCCTGTTTGCGCATCCGACGTGGAAGAACTGGAGGGCGTGATCAGCAGGAACCGCGTGTAGTTCTCCATGTGATCCTGAATCGCTTCGGCCAACACCTCGCCGCCATATACAGCAGCAGCCCGGCGGGTTGCCACAGCGGCGGAATCGCGCGAGCTTTCATTCATCACGATCTCGACAGCCCCGGCCGTATCGTAGACCGGGACGGGCTGAATTTGAGGATGCTGGCGGAAGAATGTCTCACACTGCGCAAGAGCGACAGGATGAGAAAGCGCCTTTCGGACCTCGTTCAGTGCGACACCAGGCGGCGCAATCAAAGCAAACAAGATGTGCCTTACCGTCTCGCCGATGATCTTGACGTCATGCTCGAATAGAAGGTCATAGCAGCGATGGATCGAGCCGGCCAGCGTGTTCTCAACTGGTACGACGCCATATCGCGCTTCGCCGCGCATTACTGCATTGAAAACATCCTCCAAGGTTGTTCGTGGTAATAACCTCGCGGCCGGCGAAAGCAGGTCGATGCAAGCATCTTCACTGTTGGAGCCGCGCGTTCCTTGATAGGCCGCGTCGTAGATATTAGTCATCGTTGATTTCTTATGATACACCGCTCCAGATGACACATTTCGCTGCCGGGTTTGCATGAACCTGTTCGTATGGGAGAATGCAATTCATGGCGCAGCCGCTGAAAAACGTTACTGTCGCGATTGTCGAGCATCGTTTCACGAACGAATTCTCTACCCTTTTTGAGCGGTTGGGCGCAACTGTTTACGCGTGTCCATTACTCCAGGAGAAGCCGGTTGAAAATAAGGACGAGCTGCAGGACTTTGTCCAGCGCGTCACAGCAGGGACGTTCGACCTCATGATCTTTCTCACCGGCGTCGGCGCACGTTTCCTGGTGGCCGAGGCCGAATCGATGGGAGTGAAAGAGGACTTCCTGAATGCGCTCGGCAAGCTGACGATAGTTGTGCGTGGACCGAAACCGGTTGCTGCGTTGCGACAATTGGGTGTTCGTATCGATGTAATACCCGGTAATCCCACAACTGAAGGAGTAATCGAAGCACTACGCAATCGCGATCTGCAGGGCCGGCGCGTCGGTGTTCAACTATACGGCACGCCGAATCTACAACTCGTTTCTGCGCTTGAGGCAAGAGGAGCAAACGTGACGCCGGTTCAGGTGTACGCATACGGAACTGCTTCCGATTTGAACGCGGTCAGCGAACTTATTAGCCGCATTTTGGACGGACAAATCCGAGTCGTAGCATTCACCAGTGGACCACAGGTACGAATCCTGTTTGACTTTGCTGCGCAATTGGATTTGGTGGAGCCTCTGGAAAGGGCTCTGAGGACCGCCATCGTTATCGCTTCTATCGGTGAGGTGACGAGCCGCGCGCTTGCAGAACGAAATCTGACGCCGGCGATCGTTCCTGCTCAATCGAAGATGGGCGCTCTCGTTCAAGAAGTTGCGAAGTATTTCGGAAGCGCTTAACCAGAATGGAAATGTTTTATCCCGTATATTTGAATCTCAAGAATAAGCGCGTCGTCGTGATCGGCGGCGGCGCCGTCGCGGAACGAAAGGTGGAATCCCTGATCGGAACCGGTGCGGCGATCGTCCTCATTAGTCCCGAAGTCACCCCACGTCTGGATTCGCTCGCGAAATCGAATCACATTCAGCTTCATCGCCGTCCGTATGTTTCCGGCGATTGTGCTGGTGCGGCTCTCGTGTTTTCCGCGTCCGATGATGCCAAAGTCAGTGCATCAGTTTTTCAGGAGGCCACGAATGCCGGAGCGTTCGTCAACACGGCTGATCAGCCGGCGCTCTGTGGCTTCATCATGCCCGCAGTCGTACGGCGCGGCGATGTAGCTATTGCAATATCGACAGGAGGGACCAGTCCCGGACTGGCTGCGCAGCTGCGACGCAAGATTGGAAAGATCATCGGACCGGAGTACGCAAAACTGACGCAACTGTTGTCCAAGGCCCGCCCCGAAATTCGCCGCCTTGTTCCTGATTCGGAGCAGCGCAAAGCGTTGCACTATCGGATTCTGAACTCTGACATCATAGACCGCCTGAAGCGTAACGACAGCGCCGGCGCAGAGCGCCGTTTAAGAGAGATCATCGAATCGTAACCCACACCGGCCGATGCAGTATGGATTGGCGTGTCGATTCGTTGGGGCGGTTGGCTTTTATTTCAGTCCTGCGAGCCAGTTCACTACGACCGCGATTGGTGTCTCAGGACCCGCAGCTTCTGGAACAGCAAACAGAAACTTCCTTCCGTTCGATGCTACTTCGTACGACGTCAGTTCAGGAGGCATGTCAAACAGGCGTTTGGGAACTCCCAGTCGGAACGGTTCCGTTACACTGATCTCGACAGCGGTCAACTGGAATTGATGCAAGTAGAGTAGCTCGCGGCCGTCGTCCCCCCAGCGCGGAAACACGTTACCGCCGTCCCTCGACACTTTCCATTTACCCCCGAACGACACCTCACCGCTTGAAGAGTGCACCACCCGTCGCACATAGATTTCATTCGGGCCCGTTTCATCTGATTGGTAGGTTATCCATTCGCCGTTGGGTGAGAAGCGGCCATTGACTTCTCGAAATTCAGTATTGGGCACAGGCACCGATTTCCCTGACGGCAATAGAAACACAAATAAATCTTCACGTGTCTTACGGTCAACGCTTGTATAGAGCAGAAGCTGTCCGTCCGCAGACCAACTATTGGGAAATTTATCTTGATCAGACTTTAAGATCAGACGTTCTTTCTCCGAGCCATCGGCTGGTATCTGATACAAATCCATGTTTCCACTCCGATTCGACGCGAAGATGATCTCGCGCCCATTCGGAGACCAGACCGGAAAATCGTCCCGTCCCGCATTGAAGGTCAATCGCAAACTCGTTCCGTGCAGGCTATCGATTACCCACAAATTGGAATTTCCATGTTCTGGATCCAACAGGCTGACCGCGACGCGGCTCCCGTCCGGCGATAAGCCAGGATTCTGGTAGGCTTTCCGCTCTCCTATCACGCCCGTTGCTGTGCCCTGCCGATCGAACCAGGTCAGTTGCAAGCGGTTGGCCCCAGCACCAACGCGATAACCAAGAACGCCCGTTTGTGAAACCGAGAACATCGCAGCATTCGCGGGCGCAAAGGAAGCCACTTGATCTGCAATGGGAGCGGGCTTGCCGCTCAATTGCAGTCGGGACACATCAAAAGGTTGAGCGAAGAGTGTGGTATCTCGCACGAAAAGCAGCCGGCCACCGGCCTCCGTGACGGAGTAAGCAGCCTGTCGATCGCTTAACATCACCGGATTCAGGCTCTGCTCGTTGGGCTTGACGTCGATTGAGCCGACGTACATACCAGTAAACTCGAGATTGGTGGTAGTGCGTTCCGCATTTGTCGACGCACGTTGATAGAGAAAATGGCGCTGGTCCGGCAAAAACTGCGGGTACCGGTGCGCGGTTTCCATCCGTGCTGTGGCCAGAGCGGTCACTGGTGCGGCACTGCCGCCAGCCGCTGCAGCCCGCATCAACGGTCCTCCGACGTCGTAGGAGAACAGAATGACTCCTTCGCGGTTCCATGCACCACCGGGAACCGGCGCGGCGATATCGCAAATGGTTTGTACAGCCCCGCCCGAAATGTCGACCTTTTTCAGTTGTCCGGGTGCAAAGGGTCCCGTCGTCACTGAAAACGCAATGAACTGGCTATCAGGAGACCAGAAAGCCGGCGGTGCCAGATTACCCATCTCGGTTCCGGCAAGCGGCTTGGTCTCACCGGTGTCGAACGCGCGTAACCACAACCGCGTGATTTTGTCCGTTCCGGTGGCAGGAAACACGAGCCATTTTCCGTTTGGCGAAACCACGGGATAGCCGCCAAGCACAAACTTCATCGCCTCAGTGGAGGTAATTTCGAACTGAACTCGCTGCGCATTTGGAGCCGCCGTCCGGTTCTGCCACACTGCAACTCCAACCACGGCAGTGCTGGCTGCACCGGCTACCATAAGCAATGTGCGCCATCGTTTGGGGTGAGAGGTGTCCGCGACGACGGGTGGGTCTTCCAGCAGAAGCTGGAAGTCTCCGATGTCCCTCAGCCGCAGGTTTGGATCTTTTTCCAAGCACCGTCGCAACAGCCGACGAATTCGCTCCGGCACCAGACTCCAATCCGGTTCCTTATTGACGACCGCGGCAAACACTTCTGAAACCGTATTACCCGGAAACGCAGGTCGGCCGGTCACCAACTCGTACAAAACGGCTCCGAACGCCCAAATATCGGAGCGTTTATCCACAATCTTGCCCATTACCTGCTCCGGCGACATATAGCCGGCCGTCCCAATGATCGTAGTGCTTGGACTGCCTGATGACGGACTATTATCCGAGGTCGGATTAGCCATCCTCGCCAATCCGAAGTCCAGAACCTTCACTGTACCGTCAGCTTTCACCTTAATGTTCCCGGGCTTCAGGTCACAGTGCACAATTCCCTTTTGATGCGCCTGTTCCAGAGCCCGTGCAATCTGACCGGCACA
>DATFXZ010000368.1:0-3410 GCA_035315305.1 Terriglobia bacterium
GCGTAAGGCACTTCAATCTGGACGAGACGCCCACTCCAACCTACTATTCGCCGATCGCGCAGGTGCCCCAACCAGCGCTCGGTTTCCTGATCAACGGAATGAGTTTGGTTGTTCGTTCCGAAACGGAACCTTTATCGCTGGCGAATCAGGTGCGGCGAGAGATCGAATCTATTGACAATGACATTCCTGCCTCCGCTGTTCGAACCATGGACGACCTCCTGGCAGCTTCCGTTGCTCCACGTCGTTTCAATCTACGGCTTATTGAGATCTTTGCAGCAGCAGCGCTGGTGCTCGCCGCAATGGGTCTATATTCGGTTATTGCGTACACGGTTGTTCAACGTAAGCACGAAATCGGCATTCGGATGGCCCTCGGTGCGAATGCCAGTGAAGTCTTTAAACACGTGCTTCGCGAAGGACTGTTGCTTACGATTTTCGGCGAAGCTGCAGGTCTGACAACCGCCTTCATCACAACACGGTTCCTTTCGCGTCTGCTTTTCGGCGTCACACCTACCGATGCTCTGACGTTCGTATCGATCACGGTGATTCTCGCAGCAGTTGCCGTCATCGCCTGCTACATTCCTGCACGCCGGGCGACGTCCGTGGATCCTTGCCTCGCTCTGCGGCACGATTAAATTCCGAGCGGACCCTTGACAGCACTCGCACGCAATCGGTACAAGGTGAGGCTCGTTTATCAACAGACGTCCAGATGCAACCACCAAAACCCGACCTCACCGCCCTCGTGCAAATTCACCTCTGCGTTGTGTTGTGGGGATTCACGGCCATTCTCGGTAAGGCGATCACACTGCGTGCGCTGCCGCTCGTGTGGTGGCGCATGACTCTCGTGGCGGCTGCGCTGCTCCTTTTGCCGACATTCTGGAAAGGGCTTGCTACGCTCTCGCCGCGGCTCATCGTGACATACCTGGGCATCGGCGTGATCGTGGCAGTCCACTGGATCAGCTTCTATGGATCGATCAAATTATCCAACGCGTCCGTTGCCGCAACGTGCATGGCGTTGGCTCCGGTGTTTGTCGCCTTCATCGAGCCGGTTCTTGTCGGCCGGCGCTTCGATAGGCGTGAACTTTTCTTTGGGATCGCAGTCATTCCGGGAGTGATGCTTGTGGTTGGCGGCATCCCCTCGCAAATGCGGATTGGGCTTGCGGTAGGCATACTGTCCGCACTGCTTGCGGCAATCTTCGGAACCCTCAATAAGCGCTATATCCAATTTGTCGGGGCGTTGACCGTCACAGGATTGGAAATGGCAGCAGGCGTCGTATGCCTGACGCTGCTGGCATTTGTTTTGCCGGCCTCTGATCCAGTTCTCGTTAAGCCGAACGCGCACGATACAGTATTGCTCGTTGTTCTAGCGATGGGATGTACGTTACTTCCCTTCGCCCTGTCACTCGTCGCTCTGCGCCAGCTAAGTGCATTCACGACGGCGCTGGCAGTTAACATGGAGCCGGTCTACGCGATATTCTTGGCTATCATTCTCCTGGGTGAACAGCGAGAACTGCACCCTGGATTTTATTTAGGCGTGGCCATCGTTTTCATAGTGATTTTCAGTCACGGACGGAGAGCACGATCATGGCAAAACTTCCTCAGCACCTCGAAACAAAATTGATTAAGGCCGGCGAACCTAACCCGCGGATTCAGGGGGCTGTAAGCCTTCCCATTTTTCAGTCGGCTACTTTTCAATATGCCGCTGGAGACGACTATCACAGTCTGAAATATATCCGCCTGAACAACACGCCAAACCACGACGCGCTGCATGAAAAGCTCGCAGCATCGGAGAACGCGGATTCGGCCTTGGTTACGGCCAGCGGTATGGCGGCGATCTCGACTGCGCTTTTGACGGTTCTTTCGGCTGGGGACCACGTCCTCGTGCAGGATTGCCTCTACGGGGGTACGCATGATTTCATCACGCAGGATTTGAAGTCATTCGGCATTAGATATGACTTCATCCGTCCCGACAACCCGGAATCCTGGAAGCGGCAGTTGCGGCCGGAAACGAAAGCCATTTATGTGGAAACCATGAGCAACCCGCTGCTCCAGGTACCAGATCTCCACGGCGTCGTCGAATTTGCTAAAACGAATCGTCTCGTGTCTCTCATCGATAACACCTTCGCCAGCCCCGTGAATTTCCGTCCCTGCGAACACGGCTTCGATTTATCTCTCCACAGCTGCACGAAGTATCTCAACGGCCACTCGGATATTGTCGCGGGCGCCGTGATCGGCCGCCGAGAGCTGGTGAGCAATATCAAGCATCGCCTCGATCGATTAGGTGGCTCGCTCGATCCGCACGCCGCGTTCTTACTTCATCGCGGCATGAAGACCCTCGCGCTTCGTGTCCGCTATCAAAACGAAAGCGCGCTCGCAATAGCGCAGTTCCTGGAGCGCCATCCTGCAGTCGACTCGGTTTACTATGCCGGCCTTGAAACCCATCCGGGCCACATCCATGCTCGCGAGCTCTTTGACGGTTTTGGCGGCGTCTTGAGTTTCGAATTGAAGGGCGGGACTGAGAAAGCGCAGCAGTTGATCGAACGGATGACACTGCCGATCAGTGCACCGAGTCTGGGCGGAGTCGAAACGCTGGTCACACTCCCCGCAACCACATCGCACTCTGGAATGTCACGTGAGGACCGCAATCGGCTGGGCATTTCGGATCGCCTGATCCGTTTTTCCGTGGGTATTGAAGCCACCGGTGATTTGCTCGAGGATTTTGATCAGGCGTTGCAGGGAAAATTTTGAAATTGGACGAATCTGTCGTGCCTTCGCACGAATGTAGCGCCGGCTAAAGCAGGCGCCTATAACCGTAATCGCAGGCGGGCTTCGCAGCCCGTCGCATTCTCGCGGTTTTCGAGCGTGAGCGTGCCGCCATGAGCCTCGGCGATTTGCCGGCTCAACACCAGCCCAATGCCAGACCCCCCCGGTTTCGTCGTGAAGAAAGGAACAAAGAGATTGGTTGTGTTGGAAAGTCCAGGCCCGTCGTCTTGAATGACGATATCGAGATAACCTCCTGATCGCTGCCAATGCAGGCGCACACCTCCAGTGGTCTCCAGCGCCGCGTCGACAGCATTCCGGATGAGATTGATCAAAAGCTGCTCGATCTGATCGGCATCCGCCTGAATCGTAAATTCCGAACCAGGATTCAAAGTCACCCTCATCCTCGTTTCCAAACCAACGACGCGGCGCAGCAGCTCACCGATCTGGATGGGTTGAAATTTCGGTTGGGGCATCTTCGCCAGCCGTGCGTATGCCGCCATAAAGCGGCCCAACGATTCGGATCGCGACGCGATCACAGCCAGGCCGCGCACCATATCGTCTTCCCAATCGGGCGGGCGCGAATCCTTTTGCAGCAATGAAGTCAGACTTCCTGATATGGATTTAATGGGAGCCAGCGAGTTGTTCAGCTC
>DATFXZ010000369.1:0-8828 GCA_035315305.1 Terriglobia bacterium
GTCAAAGTCACCTGATTGCCGTAACGATCTTTGACCGCTTGCAGCGGTGCATTCTCTCCGAACACATACTGCAGACCATTTTTCAACGTCAGATTCCAGCCGTCGCCGTTCCAGGCGAGTTGGCTGCCATAAAAAGGCGTCAGGCTAAAGGTATGTGCAAAAACCGCGTCGGCGAAGCCAATGCCGGGGGACGTGCGCACAAAGTGGTACTGCGCGTTTGGCATATTGAGATCGGCGACCTGATACTGGTTCGTTGACGAAAGAAAGATTCCGTACGTCGAGAGCATGCCAATGCCGAACTCTCGTAGATTGCTGTCGTTGTTCATGTAGGTGCGCGTGACTTGAATCGGAATGACATCATCGAGGAACAGATCTGTCTTCGTGTAGACGAACATACCCGTTGCAGGATCTACCGGGTCCCCGCTCGATGGAGCGCCACCGGGCGGAGGACCTGAAGGACGGGGTTGTCCTGCCGGAAAGTTGATCATCGCACCAACGAACTCGTAGATTTCTACTCCCGGATTGGGAATGACCTCCTTGCCGTCTGCGGTGACCCGGCCCTGCCCATAGACGTACCAGCCTCGCCCATCCGGATCATAGGTCCAAAACGGCACGAAGCTATTCGGCGCGGCGTGTGCGACGTTGGGATAAATCAACCGCGCGCCCGCCCCTTTCGGTGCTTGAACGTAAGCGGCTCCGGGTTGGATCGTAAAGAACAGCGGTGTACCGCTGGGAAGCGGAAGCGGCGGACGTCCCACTGGGATCGGTGTAATGCTGATTTCGCGAACGGTTCTACCCCAATGGTCCGTGATCACGGTTCCGGTTGGGAGGTGTAATTCCAGCCCCGGAATCAGGGGTGTAGTAATCACGGTCTCATTTGGTATTGGTGAGGGAATCGCGACGGCGTGGGCCTTATCAATGCGTGTTAACCAAATCGTATGATTGAGTACACTCGTGCTGTTTTGCTTGACGTCAACGCCGATTTCATAAATCCCATAGCTGTCCTTAACACTCGAATCACTTCCACCGCTGCCATCGACCAGCAGTACTTGATGGCCCGCGGGAACTCCAGAGAGTAGGAAACGGCCAGTGCCATCAGTACGAGCTTGATGGTTTTCGATGGACAACCTGACGCCTTGAAGCGGAGCGCCGGAAACGGTAAGAACTTGCCCTGAAAGGGCCGTGACTCCTGGAGGCGCTTGCAGCGGCGGAAGAGAACGCAACGAGTCGGAATCGGACGAAGTCCGATCCAAGTTTTTCGCGAGATCTGCAGTTGTGAATGCGGATATCCATGAACGAACCGGCTCGCCGTCGACTGCCACCACCCCGCGAACTTCGAGCGTATAACGCGTTGTGGCCTCCAATGGGCTCTTTGGATTGACGAACGCTAACTTCCCGCCCTCAGCCCCGACGACGCTGGCCTCCAGCTTTCCACTTGGTCCGGTCAACGTGACGGTTTCAGAAGTCAGCGAAGTCACCAGGACCGCCTGCGAAAATCGAATCGCAATCAGAGTGTCGATGGGTATGCTTACTGCATTGTTTTCGGGTAGTACATCGATGTGGATCGGAGCCGAGTCCTTCGGCGCATTACCAACTACTGTGCGGATGGTTTCTCTGGCCGGATCAAACAACTCTGCTGCTGAGACAGCCTTTTGGTCAGCCGAGTTTCCTGCTGTAATAAGGATCTGACCGTCAGCTGTAAGCTCGGCGGTGTGACTCCATCTCGGAATAATCAATGACGCTCTCGAGTCCTTCGTTTTTCTCGTTCGGGAATCCCAGTACTCGATTGCATCAAGAATTGCGCGGTCGCTGGATCTGCCGCCAGCTATTACCACCCGTCCGTCTGTCGCGAGCGTCGCAGTATGAAACGCACGCGGCGACAGCCCAGTGATCACTTCAAAATTCCCCGTCTCCGGATCGAAAATTTCGGATTGGTCCACGACTGCACGAGTTTCATCGATCCCGCCAAGCACGAGGACGCTTCCATCCGGCAATACCGTGGCCGTATGCGAAGCCCTCGCAGAATGCATCGGACCAAAAGAGCGGCTCACGCCACTTTTCGGATCAACGACTCGAGCTTCACGTGTCGCGATGCCCTGATGATCCTCTCCACCAAGCAGCAACCATTGCCCATCCGGCAACAGCGTCAGTGATTCTCCTGGTCTTCGTTCGGGAGTTACTCTGGGAAAGCTACGGCCCTGGAAAATAGTGCCGCTGATCAGGAATAGAAAGAAGGCGATCATGCTGACAACCGCTCTTTTGTTCATTGTTCTCCTCGCTCTCAAGCAGTCTGTCTTGTGAAATCTGGTGGAAAATTGTTTTCAGTTACCGCTAAGGGCTGGTGACAGCTACAGTGACCATCTCAGCTCCCGCCCAAACGGGATCGATGTAGATGGTGTAGGTGCCGGTGTTTGGCAAACTTACCTGGGGCAAAACGGAATCGGTATTGTATACGTTACATACAGTTTGGGAGACGAGCGCAGTAGTTCCATTTGTTGAGAAGAGCGTGACAGACATGCACTGCTGTTCAGCGTAAATAAAAGCATCCGTCAATCGAATGGTCACTAACTGACCAGCGGAGCCGTTAAACCGAACGGCTAGATTTTGTCCGTTACCTGCTGTTGTGAAAGTGACTGCTCGACGATTGATATTCACGCTGCCCGTAAGATCCGCCGCATTGTACAGTCGCGCTGTCACATTCAGATTTACAAAGCTACCCTCCGGATCGGCTAATAGCGCGTAGCTTCCCGCCGGCAGGGTGACAGCATCTACAAAGGTGCGGTCCTCACAACGAAAAGTCGGAAAATTGTTGTAATGCGCAACGATTACTCCAGTCGAATTCAGGATGGAAGCGTCCGCACAATGTGTGTACGAACCACCATCAAATAGAAAAAGCCCTGCACTCACCTTTGTGGGCTGAGAGAGAGTGAAGGTAAACCGAAGGTTTTGTCCTGGAACAGTGTTGGTGAGAATAGCTTGACCTCCGACTGTAATCGGAGCCGTTAGATCCATGGCATCGTATGCGTTGATAGTCGCGTTGCCTGCTCCTCTTACGGAGCCGAGTTCTAAGGAATACGTTCCCGTCGCCGGCAGCACTGTCGCATCGATAAACCCCTCTGCACCAATACACTGGCTTGCAGCAAGTCGCGTAGCTGCCGGACTGAGTAGCAGGAAATCGGCCGAACACGTTGGGAAAGTTCCATTACTTAAGGACGCACTGATCTTCTGACCTGCTGTCCCATCGAAGAGAAGCAATCCTACTTGGCCCAGCCCGACGGATGCAGTTGTGGGAGTTCCGACGGAGATGCGGCCAGAACCTGTGCCTACCGGACTGACCAACGAAGCTGTGTACGGACTGGGGGCGATGTACAGATCGTCATTACTGATTGCGGTCCCGAACGGCGTGGTCACCGAGATCCGGCCGGAACCGACTGCCGGTGAGGGCGTCGCCAGGTTGGTCGGTGTCGAAGACTGCACCTGGCTGGGGAACGAGTTCACCTTGACTTCATTGAGTACGGTTATAGGTTGAAAGTTGTCGCCGCTAACGCTGACCGCCGTCCGCGGATCGGCGACCGACGGAGTGAAACCGGTAATTGTGGGCGGCTGGCCAATCGTGAAAGGGTTTGTACTCGATGCCGACTTTCCATTGACGGTAACGCCTATAGGTCCGGTCGTGGCGCCTATTGGAACCGTGGCGACAATTTGAGTCGCCGTAGAGGAACTGACGGTGGCGTTCGCACCATTAAAACTGACGCTGTTCTGACTGGGAGTCGTACTGAATCCGGTGCCGTAAATCGTGACGCTAGCACCCACCGAGCCAGTGGCCGGGGAAAACGATATTACGGAGACCGTAGTGGAAGCATATTGGGCGACGGAGAGGATATTTCCGGCCGAATCATAAGTGTACGCTGCAGTTTTACCAGACTGCGCATCACCAGCCGACAACAACCGTCCGACGGCATCATAGGTATAGGAAATCTTCGGCTCTGGAATGTTCGAGATCACAACGAAGGTCACGCTGTTGCTGGCAACTCCTCCCACGGTGACCACTACCGGCCCGGTTGTCGAGGCCGCCGGTACGATTGCTGTGATGGAATTCTTATTCCAAGCGTTGACCGTTGCGACAACTCCATTGAAGGTTACTTTGCTGCTGCCCTGTGTCTGGCCGAAGTTGCTTCCCGCGAGCTTGACCTGCGTACCTACTGCACCGGAATTCGGGGTGAGACTACTGATGCTCGGAGCTGCTGCATAGCTCTGTGGCGCAACTGATGCATAAACAATGAGTGCGATTGCCAGTCTGATCCAGATTACCCAACGGTTGTTCCGGATACGTGTGCGTTCAACACGTCCTCTTTGCGCACCGACAGTCGCGACGGTTGAATTGCATACGAAACCCACATCCTCCAACCTGCATGCCATAGGTACCCTCCCGAAGTCGCATCCTTACCAACGTGGAACCAAACGCGCGTGATTGACTGCCCACAACGTCCGCCAACACACGCTGTGCCGAATGGACTCTCATTCATAACTAAAACGAAAACACAACGAGTCTTTGAGTCTTTACGCACACCTCTTCGTGTGATCGATTTGACCTCGGTCACGTACTTTGATTGCGGTGTTATTTGCGTGGTGTCGTGTGTAATTTGGGGCTGGCTACTAGTACTGCTGACTCATGCTGCTGGTCGCTGGATTACATCAACCGCGCATTTTTTGCAGGAGAACATCGGGCCGGGCACGTATAGAACGCTCTTGCACCAAGAACACTCGTGCGGGTGCATGATGGGTTCATCGGTGGCAATCAGGAATTCACGACCCGGAGGAAGGCCACACTGTAAGCACTTAGCGGGCGCCTCGCCCTTGCGGAACCAAGTTCGAAGTGTCTGAAAGAGCGCTGCGATCACCGATCCCTCCTTGGCTCGCAAAGAGCATTTCGCCTGCCAAAACGGGGACGTATTCTCGGTTTAACCGGAAGCGCGCAGCTTGGTGATGAGTTCGGCGTCGGCAGGCGGGAACTGATAATTGCCGATGTCATGTGGGTTTACCCATCGCAGATCCGCGACATCGATCGGCCTGGGATCACCTTGCAGAACGGTACAATTAAAAAAGTGGAGCCGGACGGACTTTGTCGGGTAGTCGTAATCGATGGTGAGAAACTCGTCGTTAACCCGGATTTTTATTCCGAGTTCCTCCTGGATTTCCCGTTGCAACGCCACTTCAAAGGACTCTCCGAATTCGACTTTTCCACCAGGAAATTCCCAAAACCGCGCCAAATGGACATTATCGAGCCGCTGAGTAATTAGGATTTCACCTTCTTTGCGGATGATTGCCGCAACAACATCAATTCTCACGAGAGGCCGCTGCTTTGCGGTACGGACGAAAATCCAGGAGACAATCGTTGCGTCGCAAGAAATCCATAAAACGTCGATACTCCTTTTCCTTTAATCGAAACGTTGACGCCATTGTCGTATACGATCCACGCGTCGCACGTAAACCGAAGTCGACTAAAGCAACGACTTTTTCGCGAGAAATGTCGCGACGCTTATATCGGTTGTGAATAGCAGACCAGAAATCCTTGCGCCCTTCGGAGAGATCTTTAAACCAGTTTTGCACTTCTTCCGCGGGACCCTTGTCTGCCAACGTGTTTCCCTCAAGGGGAACTTCTGTAATCATAATTCCCCTTGTCAAAAAAAACGCGCGCTCGATCGCATTTTGGAGTTCTCGGACATTGCCAGGGAACCTTTGCATCGACAGATGGTCAACAACGCCAGCCGCTAAATATTTCGTGGTCTTATTCGCCGCGTTCAATTTTTTCAGGAACGTATGGGCGAGCATTGGAATGTCGTCCTGACGGTTGCGTAATGGAGGCAGTTTGATGTGAAGGACTCTTAGACGATAGAGCAGATCCTTTCGAAATTGTCCGGCGTCGGCCAGTGCTTGCAGACTTTGATTACTCGCTACGATCAAACGGACGTCAATCGAGCGGCCTTTTGTTTCGCCGATCCGTCTGACTTCTCGCTCTTGAATAATCCTCAGAAGCTTCGCTTGCAGAAGTGGGGTCGTATTCGAAATCTCGTCGAGAAAAATTGTTCCGCGGTGCGCCGATTCGAATAGCCCAGGCCTATCGGCAATCGCACCCGTGTATGAACCCTTCTTCGACCCAAACAATTCGGCTTCGATCAACCCCTCTGGAATCGCGCTGCAATCGACCGCAATGAACGGCTCTCTCGCTCTCGCCCCCGCTGCATGGATTGCTTTCGCGACTAACTCCTTTCCAGTCCCGCTTTCGCCTTCGATCAATACCGTCGCCGCATTTCTAGCTGCGATTTGGATCTGCGAATAGACTTCTCTGATCGGTTTCGAAGCTCCTATGATGCCGTGGAACTCCGACAATTCTCTCAATTCTGTTTCCTGGGCCTGCCGTGTTTCTAGTCTCTTCAACGCACTGCTCGCGATTGGTCCCATCATCGTGAGCAGTTCGATCTCTTTTTCGGTGAAAGGCGATTGGGAATGGCAAGTCAGGTATATTCCGCCTTCGCAGGTTTCTGATTTCAGTGGAATCCAGGCACTGACCTGTTTTCCCTTATCGTCAGCCGATTCAAAGTAGACGCGACTTTTAGCGTGATTCCGGATCAGTTCAATACGTTCCATTGCCTCTGGAGTTATTTTCATTCTCACTGGAGTAGAAGAGGAGCCATCTAGATGTTTCAGGGTGATCACCGCAGATCGACGAAGAGAGGTCGATAACGTCCTCTCGATTGAAGAGAGTAGACCATCGATCGAGTTGGCTACCGACGCGGCCATGGTGAACTGATAAGCAGCAGCAAAATATTTATCGCCGTCAGCACTGAACACCGTCGCAGGATGGAGGGGTATCGATTCATTGCAACGGTCGAGCGCCCGAATCGCGTCACGGCGCCATTTCTTTTCCAAATATTTGGACCGTGCTGTGAGGGGTACTCCCTCGGCAAGACGTGCCGTGATCGATGTGCTCCGAATTAGATATTCCCGAGCAGTGACGGTATTTCCAGCTTCTAGATTGGAAATTCCAATGTGACAGGCGGCCTCTGCAATCAACTCTTGTAGTCCCATCTCCGATGCAAGTTGGAACGCGTCGGAAAGAAAGTGCTGCTTTTCAGGGGTCTTCTCGCAAGCAAGACCAGACAGAAGAAACGCCCGCGTCGCAAGGATTTTGTAGCCGGTCTTGTTAGCCAATTCCAACGCCTGACTCGCGTATTCTGCGGCTTTCGGGTGTTCATTAAGCTCCAGATGGACCGCCGCAAGCGAAATCAGCAGTTCGCACTCTTGATATAAGGTGCCGAGCTTTTCAGAAAGCGAAAGAGCATGCAATAGACGTTCTGATCTGTTTTTCGCTGGAATCTCGAGAAGTTGTGCTTCGATTAAAGTGCGCTCGATTTGAAAGAAGTCGATGTTGAAGATAATCAATTTGCCGAAGCGGTGGAGTAGATCACGAACCTTTTTCGATAAACCGATTTCAAGCAGAAACTTACATCGAATGATTTTGCACGACATTCGATCTGTTTCGCCTAGCATGTCACTCGAAACAGAAGAAGCCTTCTTTAGGCATTCTGCGGCACCGGCATAATTCCCTAAATGCATATTTTGAACGGCAGCGTCGCATTCTATGATCGCCATTGCCAATAGTTCAAAGTGACGCCCAGCTCTCTGGTAATCTCGAATTGCGTCATACGTCCGGTTGAATAGTCGCTGCGCTTCGATCATTTCACCGAGTTTTGTTTTTATGGCGGCGCTGTTATTCAGTGACAAAGCGTAAAACGGAACATTACCGGTCGCGACTGCCAACTCTTGAGCAGTTGATGAATGTGTGAGAGCGGCTTTCAAATCACCTACTCTTTCGAAGCAGTACGTGAGGTTAATCTGCCTACTTAACGCATCGAGATTGGATGCATTACTTGATGTCAAGCACTGAACGGCCCCTCTGAAATCGCCACAGTTTATTAGCAAAAGTGCGCGGATGGAATTCAGTGTGGTTAGGTCTCCATTCTGACGCAACGTGCACTGTTCGGCTTCGCCAAAAGCCTTACGCGCCCGGGCTAATTCACCGGCTCTGAGAAATACAAGGCACGACTGTTCATAGCGACGACTGAGGTTAGGTGAATCGGCGGAAAGGCAGCGGATTGCTAGTTCCTGAAAATGAATGCGTGTTTTCGCATTCATCTTGTATAAGGCCATCGCCAATCGTATATACACTAAGGATAGTAATTCGGGATCTTTAAGAACAGATTCATTTGCAAGTAGGTATCGGTAAAGCCTTCGTGCGGGGCGATGCTTGCCGAGCCATTCGTAACATCTCGCCAGGTCCACTTTGTCACTGGGGACCAATACTTCACCACAATGAACTTTGCATTGTTGGAGTCGCTCGTAATGACACATCGCAATTCGATAACTTTGAGATCGAAAGGCTCTCTTCGCCAAATCACGATACAAAACAGCTGCTTCCATAAAAAGCCGCCCTTGGAACGCATAGTGAGCCAGGGCATCGACATTCAGTTCAACGTCCTTTAGCGCAAAAAAGGCTCGGCGATTAAGGTTTACTCTCGCTTTCTTTGGCAGGGATTCGTAAAGCTTCTTTCGTAGAAAGGGCAGTCGAATTGCCACAAGTTCGTCGTTCCGTTCAACAAGTCCTAAACGCACCGCTTCCTGCAGACAAACCTCGAGCTCAGGAACTTGCTTCTCGCATAACGTCGCAAGTGTCTTTACATAAACGGCGTTCTGCAGCACAGAAAGGACCTGCAGGGTACCTCGCGTGCCTGTCGTGACGCTCGACAGCATTGAAAGGGCGGTATTCG
>DATFXZ010000370.1:0-3000 GCA_035315305.1 Terriglobia bacterium
CGACAAGGAGGTTTCCCTTGCCGTTGCGCCGATGTTCCATATCTTCGGCCATCATCACGGTGTGATCCATCCGCTGTACATCGGTGCGACGCATGTGATCGTGCGCCAATACAAACCCGACATTGTTCTCGCGCAACTCTCGAGGCATAAGGTGACGCTCTTTGCGGGCGGGCCTTCGACGGTGTATGTGGGGATTCTGGCAGCGGAAGGTATGAAGACCGCGAATCTTTCGAGTCTCAAAATCTGCTGCGCCGGCTCGTCGCCGTTCTCGGAGGACCTGTTGAGGAATTGGGAAAAAACCACAGGCTGTCCGATTTACGAAGGTGTCGGTATGTCCGAAGGTGCCCCGTATGCGAACAATCCGGTGATTGGAAAGCGCAAGGTCCTGTCCGTCGGCCTTCCGCCGCCGGAAACGGAGGTGGAGGTTGTTGATCTCGAAACGGGAACGCGAGTCATGCCACCGTACGAGCGTGGCGAGATCCGTGTACGCGGGCCACAGATGATCTCGAGCTATCGAAATCGCCCGGAGGAGACGGCCTACACGATACGCGGCGGCTGGGTCTACACAGGCGACATCGGCTACTTCGACGATGAGGGCTATCTGTTCGTCGTCGACCGTAAGAAAGAACTGATCATTTCCGGCGGCTACAATATCTATCCTCGTGAGGTCGATGAAGTGCTGCACAGCCATCCGGATACCTTCGAAGTGGCAACCGTCGGCATGAAGGACACATTTCGCGGCGAGATTCCCGTTGCTTTCGTGGTTATGAAACAGGGCCGGACGGCTTCCGCAGAGGACCTTCTTGCGTACTGCAAGCAAAAGCTGGTCGATTACAAAATTCCGCGCAGGATCGAGTTTCTGGATGCCCTCCCAAAGACCGGCCCAGGAAAAATCGACAAGCTGAAGCTTCGTGGGCTGCGAGGCTAAGAGGGGTATCACCACAAAGACACAGGGGGCGGAGCAATCGAAGATGATTCGGGGACAGACAACGAAATTAAGAAACGAATTTCGATGTCTGTCCCCCGATTGCTCCGGCCTCCTGTGTCTTTGTGGTGACACTCCTGTTGATCAAGGTAGAATGCTCGCGCCTAGGAGGCGGCCATGCCAGTTTCAGCCGGACCCACGGAATTGAACGATCCTCGCGAATTGATTGCAAAGTCTCCGATGAGCAGCCTGCAGGTTCTCGTTATTGCAATCACCGTTGCCCTAAATGCGTTGGACGGCTTCGATGTGGCGTCCATCAGTTTCGCGTCGCCCGGCATCGCGAAAGAATGGGGAATCGATCGCGGTGCACTCGGCATCGTGCTTTCGATGGAAGTTATCGGCATGGCGATCGGGTCGATGTTCCTTGGCGGCCTTGCCGACAAGATCGGGCGGCGTCGCACGGTGCTTGCCTGCACGACTTTCATGGCGCTGGGTATGTTCATGGTGCCGACGACCCGAGGTCTGGTGGAATTGTCGATCTGGCGCGTTTTTACAGGTCTCGGCATCGGCGGCATGATCGCAACCGTCAACGCAGTTGCCGCCGAGTTTTCAAATACAAAACGGCGGGACCTGAGCGTGTCATTGATGTCGATCGGTTACCCGATTGGAGCTGTCGTCGGCGGAATTCTTGCGCAACGGCTCCTTGCGATATACGACTGGCGCTCGGTGTTCTATCTCGGCGCTATCACAACGACGATACTGATTCCCGTCGTTTTCATTTTCGTCCCCGAATCCGTTCAGTGGCTGACGCAAACGCGGCCGGCAGGTGCGCTTGATCGAGTGAACAAGACGCTTCGTCGCATGGGACATAGTGTCGCAGCCGTTTTACCGGTACCGGCGGCAGGTGCACGCAAGCTCTCCATTGCAGATGTGTTCAGGCCGGGACTCGTTCACATCACGGTGCTCGTTACGCTTTCTTACTTCTTTCACATCACAACGTTCTACTTCATCATGAAGTGGGTTCCCAAGATCGTAACGGATTTTGGATTCCAGGCATCCTCGGCCGCGGGCGTCCTGGTTTGGGCCAACGTCGGCGGCATGATCGGTGGAGCACTGTTCGGAGTACTTACACAAAAATTCGCGGTGCGGGCGCTCACGATCGGAAGCATGCTCATCGCAACGGTTATGGTTTCTCTATTCGGCATCACGCCGCATGATCTGACGATGCTGTCTGCAATCTGCGCCGCAGCAGGCTTTTTTGTTAACGGCGCCATCGTCGGCATGTACGCGCTCTTTGCACAAGCCTTCCCCACTCACGTTCGCGCTTTCGGCACCGGTTGCGCTGTGGGATTAGGCCGCGGCGGTTCTTTCCTGGCCCCGATCATCGCCGGCTACCTCTTCCAGGCAGGCTATGGACTTTCAACTGTCGCCATAATCATGGGATTGGGCTCAACTATGGCGGCGATCGTCCTTTTGCTTCTGAAGATCGGTTCCGAAAACTCGCTTCAACCGGTCCATCAGAGCCAAGCGTCCGGAAACTTGAAGGAAGCAAGAGCGTAAAACAGCAACATTTTAGTTTCAGTGAATAATCAGAGGCACGATTGGCGACAATTGCTACAGTTCGCGGTCGCCGTCGAACCGTTTGACAAGGCTTAGGATGACCGCCACGAGCTCATCAGGCTCAACCGGTTTAACGACGTGCATCTCGAACCCAGCTTCCAAGGCGCGTACCCGTTCTGGCGCGCGCCCATAAGCCGTCAGCGCAATCGCCGGGATTTTGCCGCCTGCTTCGGCCGGCAGCGCCCGAACTTTTCGAATCAGGGTATAACCGTCTTCGTCCGGCATGCCGATGTCACAGATCAATACATCGAAATCCACACCCGGCTTTTGCCGAGTGAGCCGTTTGAGAGCCTCCTTCGCGCAACCCACAGTCTCTACCTCAGTGCCATAGCCTTGCAGCGTCAGCGTCAACAACTCTCTCACATCCTCTTCGTCGTCCACGATAAGCGTGCGCACGCCGGCCAATGGTTCGGTTCCAGCGAAACGCGCCGGCGCCTGTTGCTGTCGTTCTGGAA
>DATFXZ010000371.1:0-5159 GCA_035315305.1 Terriglobia bacterium
AGCCGCTGTTCTTCCGTCTTAAGCGACCGAATTCAGCCGTTGCAGGCTTCGGTTTCTTTGCTGGCCAGTATGCCCTCACGATTGCGATGGCTTGGGAAACCTTCGGGACAAAAAATGGTGATCCGACATACGAACGTTTCGTTGCTCGAATAGAGAGCTACCGACGTAGGTGGAGCACCCCAGGTAATGCTGGTGGAGTGCATGTGAGTTGTCTCGTTCTCAGAGGCTCGATGTTTCTACCTCAATCGCAGTGGCTACAGTGGAGAGTTGATGACGACTGGTCAGCAAACATCGTTTCATACAAAAGCTATGACTAAATAGAGTACCAGGGCAAGCACTTGCTCAATTGATTAAAACCATCCATCCAACGCAGGTGCCCGATTTCGCGCCGGAGTTTGTGCTTGCTACCATTTCGACTCAATGCACACCGCTCGCCAAGATATTTCCAACCAAGGAGGCAACGATGGCCATCCAGTCAAGCACCGACGCACTCGGACAATATCCGCTGCTGGATGCGTTGCTTGATCGTCGATCGCGTCGATTTGGCCTGGGCATGAATATGACCGGGGGCCCGCTGGCATATCAAAGCGACAGGCAACCGCAGCCCGTAAGCGTCGATGAGGAGGCGGCCCTTGCTTTTGCCGCATGTGGCGTGACGGGGTATGCGTTGGGTGACTTGCCTTATTCGAGTGGCCCGGAGCCCGAATCCGGATCGGGCAACATGATGGCTAGTTTTCTGGGCCGCACGATCGCCAGCGCCGACGCATTGCACTCGGTGACTCTGTTTGTGATCAACGATGATGGTGCGTGGATGATCAAGCGGCCGCAGGACTTCCCGCGTGAAGAGATTCCGAAGCTGATTCAGATGGCGCGCGAGCGCAACCTGACTGAGCTTTACGAAAAGAGTCGTGTGCGCGTCGCCGATCGTCGTGTCGATGTGCCGCGCGAGCCACCGCATGTGCCGACCTTTAATAAGTGGTCTGCGAACCAGCCGGGCACAACTTACTTTCTGCCCGTGAACGAGCTGAGCGCGTTGTACATCAATTTTCTGCTCGCGGCATTCAACGAAGAGTTCGGCTACTTTGTCGTGGACGATCGCAATGGATATCGACCGGCAGGCCTCGATCGCTTCGCTCGCTCAAAGGGAGGGCATCTGCGCGACGACCCGGCTCGCGGCCGATTCGGCAGCATTAGTGTGTTCGAGGCGTGGTTGCACGAGTTCGTTGCGATCGAGCAGGGCGGTATGTTGCAGAATTTGGGCCTGATGACACAAGCGCTGGGGCTGGGTGGGTTCCCGCACTTTGCCGCCCATCCATTTTCCTGGTTCCAATCGCTCGGTTTTCGAGTGGACAATGTGCCGTTCTCGCGGACGATCGCCGCAGGACCTATCATGCGTGCGGTGCTGAAACTACTTGGCAAGGACACGCCCGTGCCCACGCCGCTAGGACTGGAACAGAACGGCACGGTGCTGTTGAAGCCATACTGCCCACCGTATTATCGGAACATGCAAGAGGCTGTGCTGGCTTTCGTCGATTACAAATTCGCTGCTGGCCGTGGCACATTCCGTGACGGTGGGGTTGTTACGGGTTGGCTTGACCCCAGAAAAATTCAGGCAGGCATTCCCAAATACTCCGACCGAACGATCGCCGCAGTAATCGCATACTGCGACTACGTGTATAGCCGATACGGGCGATTTCCGGCCGATAATGGTCCGTTTCGTACGATCCTGGCCCATCAGGCGCATCGGCTGGACGCCGATTTTTACGCGCGGTTCTATCGGCCGGAGGTGCTCAGTGAAATGCGTGAACGTGAGCGGTAACAATTCAACATCACTCACGGCTTGGCGATTGCTCGAAAATCTTTAGGAACCTCCTGGATTTGTTCAGGAGGTTCATTTTTAAACCAGACTACTCGACGGGTAACGATAGCCCCGGAATTATCAGCTCCTGGTCCATGCAGGAGATCTTAGCCAAAGGAATTGGTCCATCCTGCGGTGCGCCACCGTTGACCTCGCCAACGTCGCGAGGAGAATTGTCCCGCCGATTGCCATCGGACTGGGAAGTGCAAAATAACTTTCCCGTAAGAAATGGGCTCGTTGGGAATTCAAGAATATGTCTGTTTCCTTCCGCAGTGTTGGCGGAGTTTCTCAACCCGTTCGAGTTTACCGGGTTACGGAACACTTCAAAGACCTTTCCATGTCTCGTAACGAATGCCACCGCGTTCCGCTCGTTGGCGTCCACCCAGATATTCCCAAACACATCGAGGGCGATGCCGTCGCCGCCTTCGAGAATCGGATGAGCGACGAAGACGTTGCTGAGGCAGAGGGTGTTGGGTGTAAATGTAGTATCACACCCGGTCGGACTCTTGAGAGTTCCATACAGGTCGAACTTTATTTTCCATAATGCTCCGCGAGCAGTATCAATAACAAACATATCTCCATCGCGATTGAAGGCAATGCCGTTAGCGACAAGATTCTGTGCGGTACCAGGAGGAATGGTTGTATTGGCCCGTCCCACGCCAGGATCCGGGACTACACCCCCAAAGGCGGTGCTGTTATTCATCGGCTGAATGCGAAATACCTCAAAACAATTAACCGGTGGCGAAGCAGCGCAATCGGCTCCGGGGCTGGTGATTTTCCAGACCCGTCCTAAGCCCGTGGTTCCGTCACCTGTCCAAAGGTTACCGTGTCGGTCAAATGCCAATCCGTTGGTGCCGGGTACCCCTGTGGCGTAGATCGCGGCGATGGGCGGATTCTTCGCACTGGGGTTGAAAAAATAAATGGTTGCCGCGTTGCCATCAGCGACGTAAAGATTGCCCGCCGCATCGAACGTAATACCGGAGAAGTTGCAGGCTGGCATGGCGGGGGGAGGCGGTTGTGTTGATACAACGGATCCCACTACAGTCAGAACGGGATTGTTGAGATTGATTTGCCAAACGGGGCAGGGAGACGTGCCTGAACCACCGGTATACAAATTGCGGTGATTATCTCCGGTCAACCCCTCGATACCGCGCCGGGTTGTGATCAGGGTTGTAAAAGTCGCATCCTTCGGGAACGGTAGCGTATCCTCTTCTCCCCAGACCGAAGATCCCTGTAAATTCGGCAGTGATTTGGGTGCCAAGAAGAATAGGAGAGTTGTAAACGATAGGAAGAAGACTATCAAACTAATCCATCGTGACTTCATGTTCTAATCTCCGGCGGATAGGAAGGATAAGCGCCTGGTCGATGTCCTAAAATGTCGGCTTCGGTCACATCGAGGAAAGCGCATTGCATCTTCAAGGACGAAAAAGTGAGATCAGCCAACAAAAGCCTGAATTGATGGCTGTTCCAGTCACAGTTTCACAGTGCAGGCGCAGCCTTTCGGGCAGCAAAGATCGAGGCTCTAAGCGCCAGCTACTCAAGTACTCTTCGTCATCTCCAACCTGAAGGGTTCTTCAGGACGCGGGAATTATCACTGTTTTTTCGTCGCGCGATGATTGGGGGCGACAACCTTCTGCAGTGAATGAGCCGGTCCAGTCTCTCGTCGGGCACGATCAGCTGCGATAGGAGGTTGTGGTCACAACTCCGTCGAGAAGGATTCGCATCCGCAGTTACTTGAGCGCGCCCAAAGACAAAGTCTTAAGCCGTGGAAACTCCTCGATTCCGTCTTCAGTGACGAGTCGGATCGCCACTCGCCGTCTGATCCACAAGCGGGATCGTGATCGCGATGCGATCGTCGGTCCCCAGATTCCGCGTGATGTGACCTTTCCCGGTCGTATCTTCGATCAGGTTGATGTGACCGGGACCCACCGGAACTTTCTGACCACCCGCGACCTCGATCTCTCCACGACCGCTGAGTGTAATCACGAATTGCCGCCGCGGACCGACATGCCACTCACTTGAATTGTTCGGTGCTCTACGGCTGAACTCGATGCCGGTGGCTTTGATCATCTCCGTCGCGTTGCCGTTTAACTTCATCTCGACTTCTTCCGCGTGACTCAGCCCATCCGGTCCGGTGTAGATACGCGTCATCATGATCGGCTTGCGCGTCTGCTGCGCATGCGCCACCCATCCGAGTCCGAATGACGCGAGCATCGCAACGACTATCGCTGCTTTGGTTATGGATTTCACGATTCCTCCTTTGAGTTCAGCCGCGGATTGCACGGATTACCCGGATTCAGACCAATCCGGTTAATCCGCGTAATCCATCGCTAATTATTCAGTTCGGTTTCTGAGGTGGATAGACCGGCAGAAGCACGCGATTGCCGAACGCGACCTTGAGGCCTTCGATCGCGCAATTCTCATCCCCTCCGCCCCCTGCGCCCCCACCGACGCCGATCGCCCCGATCATCTCGCCGTCAACCACGATGGGAAGGCCGCCGGAGTTCGTGAAGAATCCGAACTGAACCAACTGACGCGGGTTTCCGCCGGGATCATTGCGAAGCTGAGCATTTCGAATTGATGTCGGCTGGCGCGTCTGCAGCGCGGTCTGCGCTTTCAGCATCGCCGTATGGATGTTGGTGTAAATCTGACCGTCGCCGCGTTCCTGATGCACGAATGTCCCGTGCGTATCGATGATGTATATGGACGCGGTTCCGTTTTTACCGGCAGCCCAGTCGCGGCACGTGCGCGCGATCTTACGCGCGGCTTCACCGGAAATCTGATTTCCATCGAAGATGTTCGCCGCGTTTTTCCCAGTAACCACCCACTCCGCAGGCAGCGATGACTTTGGAGCCACGCCCTGCGCGAGCTCGAATCGCGGAACCGGCGCGTTCGCTTTATTCACAGCCGGCCGCGGCGGGAGATCTTCAACGAGCGGCGGCTGAGGACCGACGACTTCGGTCAACGCCTTGTGCGCGCAGATCTCATCGCTCCAACCCTGCGCTACGCGCGGCGCGGAGCCGCCGACGCCGATCGCGCCGATCATCTGATCGCCGACGAAGATCGGAAGGCCGCCGGAATTCGGAAACAGACCGATCTGAATCTGCTGCAATTCGCTGTCGGGATTCTGAATGACCTGATTCATTCGCGTCTTGCTCGGAGCGCGCAGCATGAGCGCAGTGCGCGCTTTCATCTCTGCCGTGACGATGTTGAGATAGCCCTGCCCGTCCATGCGATGCATGTAGACGTGATTGCCGGCATTATCCAGAATGTAAACGCTGATCGCGACGTTTTCCTTCGC
>DATFXZ010000372.1:0-3471 GCA_035315305.1 Terriglobia bacterium
AATAGCATTGTGGAAAATAAAGCCCGCGCCCACTCCGCCGGGCTCGACCGTAATCCGGACATGGCCGTACTGACCTCGGCCACCGGTCTGCCGGATGTATTTTCCTTCCGCATCGGCCTTCGCACGGATCGTTTCCTTGTAAGCAACCTGAGGTTTGCCTACATTTGCGCCGACGTTGAATTCGCGCATCATGCGATCCACGATGATTTCCAGATGCAGTTCACCCATTCCGGAAATAATCGTCTGTCCCGTATCCGGATCCGTATGAATGCGGAATGTCGGATCTTCCTGGGCAAGCTTGTTCAGAGCTACACCCATTTTCTCTTGGTCGGCTTTGGTTTTCGGCTCGATCGCAACCGCAATGACCGGCTCAGGAAAGTCCATGGCCTCGAGAAGAATTTGCTTGTTCTCGTCGCAAATCGTATCGCCCGTGGTCACGTTGCGGAGACCGACTGCGGCGGCAATATCGCCGGCAAACACGTCCTTGATTTCTTCCCGCTTGTTCGCATGCATTTTCAGGAGTCGGCCGATGCGCTCACGAGCCTGTTTCGTCGAGTTGTAAACGTAGGAACCCGTATCCAGCTTTCCGGAATATACGCGAAAGAAAGCAAGCTGGCCGACAAACGGGTCCGTCATGATCTTGAAAACGAGTGCGGAGAACGGCTCTTTGTCGTCTGCCTTACGCGTCTCGAGGGCGGACCGGTCCGTCGTCCAGCCCTTGACCGGAGGAATATCCACCGGCGAAGGCAGAAAATTCACGACGGCATCGAGAAGCGGCTGGACACCTTTGTTCTTGAATGCGGACCCGCATAGAACAGGCGTCAGCTTGATCGCGATCGTCCCCTTCCTGATCGCGGCCTTTAATTCGTCGTTGCTGATCTTCTCGCCACCGACAAATTTCGCGTACAGCGCTTCATCCGCTTCGCAAGCGGCTTCGATAATCTTCTCGCGATACTCATGGACGATATCTTTGTATTCAGCCGGAACCTCCTCGACCGAATATTCGGCGCCCAATGTCTCGTCGCGATAAAGAATGGCTTTTTCATTGAGAAGATCGATGATGCCCTTGAACGTATCCTCTTTTCCCAGCGGGTACTGCACGGCGACAGGATTGGCATGCAGGCGCGTACGCATCATCTGCATGCACCGCTCATAATCGGCGCCGGCGCGGTCCATCTTATTGACGAACGCAATTCGCGGCACACGATATTTGTCGGCCTGACGCCAGACCGTTTCAGACTGGGGTTCAACGCCTCCGACCGCACAAAACACAGCAACAGCGCCATCCA
This sequence comes from Terriglobia bacterium, assembly GCA_035315305.1. Taxonomy (GTDB): domain Bacteria; phylum Acidobacteriota; class Terriglobia; order 20CM-2-55-15; family 20CM-2-55-15; genus 20CM-2-55-15. Next base: position 1,290 of record DATFXZ010000372.1, read on the forward strand.
GGACGCGGAGCGAACGTTCGACTTCGGCAGTAAAATCAACGTGACCGGGAGTATCAATAATATTGATCCGATGATTGTTCCAGAAGCAGGTCGTTGCAGCGGACGTGATCGTGATTCCACGCTCCTGCTCCTGCTCCATCCAGTCCATCGTCGCGGTGCCTTCGTGCACCTCACCGATCTTGTAGTTGATGCCGGTGTAATAGAGAATCCGCTCCGTAGTGGTGGTTTTGCCGGCATCGATGTGCGCCATGATGCCGATGTTTCGTGTTTTTTCTAACGCTGTCGTACGAGGCATAAACTTAACTGCTTACCACCGATAATGTGCGAATGCCCGGTTGGCTTCGGCCATTCGGTGCGTGTCTTCCTTTTTCTTGATCGAATTTCCACGGTTGTTGGCTGCGTCGATCAACTCACCCGCCAATTTCTCCTGCATCGACTTTTCGCCGCGGGACCGTGAATACGTCAGAATCCATCGGATCGCCAGCGATGTCCGGCGCGTCGGGCTCACTTCCACAGGAACCTGGTAAGTCGAACCGCCGACGCGGCGGGACTTGACCTCAAGAGTCGGCTTGATGTTCTCGACAGCCTTTTTGAACAACTTGAGAGGATCATCCTGTGTCTTCTTCTGGATGACGTCCATCGCGCCATACAGGATGCCCTGGGCCGTACTCTTCTTTCCGCCATACATCATGCAGTTCACAAACTTCGAAACGAGCGTGCTCTGATACATGGGATCAGGCACGATCTCCCGCTTGACGATATGCGCTTTCCTCGGCATAGAAAACCTCAACCGACCGCGAAAACCCAAATGCGGCTTCGCGATCCGAAATCCTATTAATATTGGATCTTTAGAATTCCCCCAGCCCGGACTTGCGCCGAACTATCGGGTTACCGGCGGGCTAAAACCCGCCATCTACACTATCCTTTCGGCCGCTTCGCGCCATACTTCGAGCGCGACTGCTTCCGGTTTGCAACCCCCGCGGCATCCAACGTCCCACGAATAACGTGGTAGCGAACGCCCGGCAAGTCTTTCACACGGCCGCCTCGGATCAAGACGATGGAGTGTTCCTGCAGATTGTGGCCGATACCGGGGATGTAGGTTGTTACTTCAATCCCATTGGTCAGACGCACACGTGCAACTTTGCGAAGGGCCGAATTCGGCTTCTTTGGCGTCGACGTATATACGCGAGTACACACGCCTCTTTTCTGCGGACATTCCTGCAAAGCAGGACTACTCGTCTTGTACTTAGGCTTTTGTCTACCTTGACGAACCAGCTGATTAAACGTCGGCACGAACCTTTTAACTCCTAAATCTGCGCGGCCTTCCGGGCGGCAAAGTCAAGCCCGGTAAAACCTTTCTATCTTAGTACAGAAAGATCTGAATCCACAAGAGGCACAAGACTTTTTTCCGGTTTTGTGTCTCTTGTGGTTCCTTTCCTGCTGGTCAGGTGGTCAACCCCTCCTGCTGAGGCTGCTCCTCTTCCACGCCAAGCTCCTCGGTCAACTCCAGCTCAGGCGGGGCTTCCTCACCGAGTGACGGCTCGGGCTCTTCCGAAATCAACTCGACATTACGGTAAAACTCGAGTCCGGTGCCGGCAGGAATGAGCCGTCCCATGATGACGTTCTCCTTCAAGCCGCGCAGATAATCGATTTTTCCGCTGATCGACGCCTCGGTAAGAACGCGCGTTGTTTCCTGGAACGATGCCGCGGAGATGAACGATTCCGTCGAAAGAGAAGCTTTCGTGATTCCGAGCAACAGCGGCCGGCCCGATGCCGGCTTTCCACCGCCTTTCTTCACGCGCTCGTTCTCTTCCTGGAACCGGAACTTATCGACCTGCTCGTCGACGAGGAATTCGGTGTCGCCCACATCTTCGACTTTGATCCACCGCATCATCTGTCGAACGATGACTTCGATGTGCTTGTCATTGATGTTCACGCCCTGCAACCGGTACACCTCTTGAATTTCGTTCACGAGATAAGCCTGCAGTTCCTTTTCACCGAGAACCGCCAGGATGTCGTGCGGGTTGCGCGGACCATCCATCAACGGCTCGCCGGCGCGGACATGCTCGCCTTCCTGAACGTTCACATGGACACCACGAGGCAAAGCGTATTCGCGTTCGACGCCGTTCTCGTTGATGACCATGATCTTGCGCTGACCCTTCGTGATGTCGCCGTACTTGAC
>DATFXZ010000373.1:0-5661 GCA_035315305.1 Terriglobia bacterium
TTCCTCGCTGGACCGGCTTCAGGAACTGCGGCGGCTCGAGTTGCGCGAGAAGTATCGCCCCGAGTTTCAGATCTTCACGGGCAACGATCTCGGAATCGATATGATCGAATACGGGTCTGATTACCTTCTAGGTCTTGCCACGCTTGCGCCTGAGAAGTTCGCCGAACGCGACCGACTGTGGAGGGCCGGCGAACCCGCATACTACGCGCTCTCCGACGCGCTGCAGCATCTCGGCAATGTGGCTTTCCGGACTCCAGTCCCCGCCTACAAACACTCGGCGGCAATCTTTCTTCACTTGACGCGGCGCATCCCATCGCCTCGAACACATCCCATGAGTCCGGCGCGTGCCGCCCGGGAAGCGGACGTCCTCCGCGACTGCGCGCACCGGCTCGGCCTGGAAACACGTTGAAACCACGCGAACGCGTCGATAATTTCAAGCGAAGTCGTCTCGTTGAACGAGCCGCTTTGGCTAACGCCTTTCATTCATCAATGCCGAAACAGTCGCACTCGACATTTTCAGTAAGCAAAGACATAGTTTCATATCGTGAAAAAGGGCAGGTTGCTACCGATGTGCACAACGAGTTGATTCCCCAAATCGCATCTAGACCTACTGCGACCATCCCGGCCGTGGTTGCCGGCGCAAGTACTGGTTTGCCGCTGCTACATTGACGACGCGCATGTTTGCCGCATCGTATTCGATCTTGCGCCCGGCCTTGAGCGCGACAATACCAAGAAGCATCACTTCCGTGAGCTGCGCCGCGTACTCAAATGGGCACGATGCGGCGGCGAGACCTTTCGCTGCATTCACCCAGTTCATCTCATGGCTTTCATCAGCGATGCGTGGCAGTTTCTGCTGCGGTGTCCCAAACGACTCATGAAGCGAGAGAGGCAGCAGCCGTGGGTTCCTACCATACGTATCGTGAAGTAATTTGCCTTTGCTGCCGATAAGTAATGCACCGCCTGCCTTGTCGAGCTCTTCCTGTTTGCCGAGTTCGATCGGTTTCGGCGGAAGCAACCCGCCGTCGTACCACATCATCTTCACAGCGGGTTGGTCGTTGCGGGCAGGAAATTCGTACATGGTCATCGTTGCGTTCGGGTAGGAAACGCCGTTGAACGGAGTCGCGATTGTCTCAATTGTCGTCGGAAATCCGAGATCAAGAGCCCACATCGCAACGTCGATTAAGTGCGCGCCCATGTCCCCAAGCGGGCCATTACCCCAGTCGACCCAGCCGCGCCAATTGAAGGGGTGATAGATCGGATGATATTCGACATAGGGCGCGGGCCCGAGGAACAAATCCCAAGCAAGCGATTCGGGAATCGGATAACTCCCGGCGAATGAATTCGCCAATCGCGCATTGACGCCGGCGCCAGTCCAGGGAAGTTTGTCTATTGGCGTTTTGAGCGGTTCCGGCCGCGGAATCCCTTGTGGCCAGTAGCCGAGTGGCCGGTTCGTCCAAATATGCACTTCGCGCACCTCTCCGATCGAACCCGCCCATACGTATTCTACGGCCTTACGCGCATCATCCCATGAATGGCCTTGGTTGCCCATCTGCGTTGCGAGCCGAGTGTCCTTTGCTTTGCGCGCGAGCTGCCGTGCTTCGTCGACGGACCATGTCAACGGCTTCTGAACAAAGACGTGTTTTCCGAGCTCCATCGCAGCGGAAGCAATTGGCGCATGCATGTGATCCGGCGTTGCAACTACAACCGCATCGATGTCTTTCTGACGCTCGAGCATCTCGCGGTAATCCTGGTAACGCTTTGCCCGCGGCAGATGCTCGTCTCTCAAACGAATTGTCCGGTCGATTTGCGAAGCGAGCCGCGGCCGCTCGATTTCCTTGAGTGGAGGTTCGGGCCTGCCTTGCGCATTGAGGTACGGTTTGTCCGTGGGCCATGCCAGACGCTCGCGCGCTCTTTCGACATCGGCATTAAGGCGATCGAAGCCTTTGTTCGCGAAGTCCCAATCGACGTCACACATCGCAACGATATTTTCCGTTGCAAGATTCACTAGATTGGTACGGCCCTGGCCGCCTACTCCGACAGCCGCGATGTTGAGGCGGTCGCTTGGGGCCGCGAAGCCTCGCCCTATGACGTATCGCGGCACTATGGTCAAACCCGTGCCCGCGATGGCTACGTTTCGAATAAATTTCCGCCTCGATTCACTCATGACGCGTCACTCCGTATCAGCAAATATATTTGAACGGACAGCATTAGACGATCTCAACCAATCTCGCGCACACGAATGTTGCGGAAGGCGAGAGCTCCATTGTGGTCGCCCTGTAAGCCGATATGACCTTTCTTTGCGCGTCCGAAATTGGGATACATGGCGAACTTACTCGACTTCACTTTGGCTTCCCAATCGGGACTCCAAAGCTCGTACTCGAGCAGCTTCACGCCGTTCAGCCAGTGCTCAACGTGAGCGCCCTTTGCGATGATCCGCGTTCGGTTCCATTCGCCCACAGGCTTCAAGTGACCTGCAGGCGAAGGATAGAGAGCGTAGGCCGCGCCCGCGCACGTTAATCGTGTTTTGTTGTCCGCCGCTTTGATGTCGTCGAGCAATTGGTATTCCGGTGCGCTCCAATAGATGTGGTCATATTCTTCAGTGCCACGATAAAAGATGCCGCTGTTGCCTGCCTCGGCGACCTTCCATTCGAGCTCCAATTCGAAGTCGCCGAACTCATCCTTTGAGACGATGTCGCCGACCGAGCCCTCCTTCGCGAGTAGACCATTGTCGATGCGCCAGCCCGACGGAACCTTGTCGGTTTTGTAGCCACGCCATGCATCGAGCGATGTGCCGTCAAACAGCACACGCCACTTGGTTTTGGATTCTTGAGCTTCGCCGAAGAGCGTCATTCCGACGACAATTAATAGCGCATAGAAAGTTCGCATCACTCCCCCTCATATTTCACTCCGAGATGCTCCAGAGCCTCGGAAGGGCAACCTTTCCATTCAGCCAAAGGTCTATTTCCGAGGTACTGCAGATCCTCAATGCCCATCTTGCTCGTCCAGAAGCCGCTAGCAGTCAGATCACGAAAACTGCCGAAGAAGACCGCGCCGTGGGCAAACGCAGGGTCGACCTTCCCGGGGTACGCGAGGTCATCCAGCACCTGCCTCCTCTCGGCATCGGTGCATTCGATGAAGAGCTTGTCGAAACGCGCGTCGCACAAATGATCGATAAACGCTAAGCCTCCGCGCATCGCGGTCTGCCGGACCGGCTCATCGATCATCATGAAGTCCATGAATTCCGGGACACCTGCATCGCTGGCGCTGCCGGATCGCTCGTCTCTGGGGATGATCAAATCCGCTAAAACTACTACAGTAGCGTATTCATGCCGTGTGAAAAACTTCGGCTTGAAAGGCGAGCCGCGCTCCACGGCTTGGCGTCTGGCTGCTTGAGCCTGAGCTTGGGCTGCTTCAGTCTCGGTCGATGTCCACACGATCGCCGCCGCGGCCGCCGGCACGGAGCCGAATATTTGCAGAGCTTTGCGACGTGAGATTGGTTTCATAGGGTTCCTTATTACCACGTCATTCAAATACTCAATCGATTGCGCTCTTGCGCGATATATTCGCTTGTTCGCATCGCCAGCGCGAGAATCGTCCACGTGACGTTCTTGTCGGCATTCGAGACGAAGGGTCCCCCATCAGCGATGAACAGATTCTTTGCTTCGTGCGCCTGACAGTTCTTGTTGACAACTGAAGTTTTCGGGTCGTCGCCCATTCGAGTCGTCCCGACTTCATGGATAATGCGGCCGCCATTCAAGAGGCCGTAAAACTCATCCTGGGACTGCATTGCTTCCAGAGGCGTCCCGCCAAGCTCGTGGATAATCCCGCGGAAGGTGTCCTGCATGTGCTTCGCTTGCTTGATCTCGTAATCTGACCACTTCCAGTGAAAGCGAAGCACCGGAATTCCATACTTGTCAACGACGCCCGGGTCGATCTCGCAATAGCAATCGTCGTTTGCAACCATCTCGCCGCGGCCAGAGAAGCTCAATACAGAGCCCCAAAATCTTCTGTAATCGCTCTTGAGAGTTTTACCATAGCCGCCTACGCCGTTGTAGCGTTCGATGTGACTCATGAATGGGAACGACGGAATCCCGCGACGTCCACCTCCGAGCTCGACGTGGTATCCGCGCGGGAAGTCGAGCTTCTTGTTATCCAGCCACCATGGCATGTAAAGATGCATACCGCCCACGCCGTCTTCGTTGTGCGGTACACCGTTGGACATTTTGGGAATGTATCCCCGAACCGTCAGACCGGTTGAATCGGTGAGATAGCGCCCCACGGTGCCGCTTGCGTTCGCAAGCCCGTTCGGAAAGCGTGAGGATTTCGAATTGAGGAGTAAACGCGCGGACTCACAGGCGCTCGCCGCCAGCACGACGATTCGAGCGCGAACGTGATACTCACGCTTGTCTTGTGTGTTCACGTACGAGATGCCTGTTGCGAGACCGTTTTCGTTTGTTGTTACTTCGCGCGCCATCGCATTGGTGATAATTCGTAGCCGGCCGGTACGTAGTGCAGGCGGCAGGAGGACTGACGGGGACGAAAAGTTCGCATGAATCTTGCAGCCGCGACCGCATTCGCCGCAGTAATGGCATGCGTGACGGCCGTTCAAGGGCCGCGTCAGGATCGAGAGTCGTGAAGGAATGCATGTGATTGCGAGGCGATCACATGCCTGCTTCACGAGCAGTTCGTAGCAGCGCGGTTTCGGCGGCGGGAGAAATATTCCGTCGGGCTCATTTGGCAGGTTCTCAATTGATCCAAAAATGCCGACGAGCTGGTCGAGTTTATCGTAATACGGTTTCAGATCGTTGTACGCGATCGGCCAGTCGTCTCCGAGCCCGTCAATGCTCCGGCGTTTGAAGTCGTCAGGTCCAAACCGGAGTGAGATGCGGCCCCAGTGATTGGTGCGACCTCCGAGCATGCGCGCCCGGAACCAATCGAATGTTGTACCCGGAGCGTTCGTATAAGGCTCGCCGTCGATATCCCATCCGCCGATACAACCATCGAATTCGCCAAAAGGCCTCTCCGGCGTCGCGGCTCCGCGCCGCGGCGAATCGTAGGGCCACGCGAACATCTTTGAGTCTTTTTCCGTGTCCCACATCGCGCCCGCTTCGAGTAGCGCGACTTCGGCACCGGCTTCGGTGAGGACCTTGGCCGCCATGCCTCCTCCCGCACCGGAGCCCACGATACAAACATCATAGATTTTGGGTTCTCGGATGATCTGCATGCGGCACAACTCCTAAAGATGTGGCGAAGTGTTCCTCGGATATGTAAACGATTTCATTGTTGGCGTGAATGGTTGCAAATCGTAACAGTAGATGCCGTACGCGGCAAGAAAAATGAGGGACCTGCTAATGATCAGCACGGCTCTTCGAGAGTTTACCAATCATCACGCCGATCGATGATTTTTTGTTGCTCCCCGATATATGGGCTGTTAAGATCTGCAACCGTTTACACCATTAATGAAATCGTTTACATAAAGCGGTCGTCGGCTTGCGCCGCGATGTTGGCTACAGACCGAATCAGAGTTTTGTCAATGTGCCTATATTCAAAACTCTTAAGCTCACGGAAAAACACAATCTCCAGCTCCACTTCCGTGCTGAGTCCTTTAACGCCGCAAAATCATCCCGTGTTCGGAAATTCAGATGTGAGCTTAGTAACGCC
>DATFXZ010000374.1:0-7446 GCA_035315305.1 Terriglobia bacterium
CCTTCGTGGTGAAGATGGAGAAACTATTGAGGTGATCGGAGTCGCCGGCAACATTCGGTATGAAGAGGAACGTGTGGCGCCGTTATTGTATCGTCCCATATCTCAAAAGAAGGACCTGCTGCCAAACACGATCCTAATCAGAACAGTTGGGGAGCCAATGCTGGCTGCTACGCTCGTACAGGGCAAAATTGGGGAAATCGATCCCAACCTGCTTGCTTACAATTTGCATACTCTGAAAGACAGGCTCGCCAGAGCATTACTCCCATATCGAATTTTCGCTTACGCTGCCGGAATTCCTGGCGTATTTACACTGCTTTTGGGCGTCATCGGCACGTACGGCACGATGGCGCTGGTTGTCTCGCAGCGGCGGCGGGAGATCGGGATCCGAATCGCCCTCGGGGCGCATCCATCACGCGCCGTCGCTTTGATGACCAGAGAGGGCATGAAATGGACTTCCGCGGGATTGTTCCTGGGAATAATTGGAGCGTTGTTCATTGCGCTTTGGCTCAGCCGAAACTTTTACGGCCTACCGTTTTTTGACCCGGTCGCTTTCTCCGTAATGACGCTGCTCGTAGCGGGAGTGGCATGCACGGCTTCCTACATTCCAGCGCGACGAGCAAGCCGGCTCGATCCGCTGAAGGTGCTCCGCGAAGATTGAACTAATCCACTTTCAGTTTCCGGATGAACACACCGGCCTCCTGGAACAACCGGAACGCGTTATCGTTCAGTGGATAGTCCAGGTTGTAGATGACCTCGCGGATGCCGGAGTTGATGATCATCTTCGCGCACTGAAGGCAAGGCGCGAACGTGCTGTAGATAATGGCGTCTTTCAATGAAACCCCGTGATACGACGCTTGAACGATCGCGTTTTCCTCACCGTGTGAGCAAAGACACTCGTCCAATGCCGTGCCGGATACGGCAAGGTTGTTGCAGCGGGGACAGCCTCCTTCGTTGCAATTGCGAGTACCGCGAGGCGTGCCGTTGTAGCCGGTCGAAATGACACGTTTGTCTCTGACGATGATCGCGGCTACTTTTCGCTTCATGCAATTCGATCGCGAAGCGACGACCTTGGCGATGTTCATGAAGTATTCGTCCCAGCTTGGCCGTTGGATCTCTTTCAGCAGCTTCGGGAGCAACTGGTCGATTTGAACATACAGCTTCTCGATCGGGCCGTCGTTGATCAGCGGGTAATCCGCCATCAATTCCACCTTCACGAGATTTTGTGACGTATCGTCGCCTTCAGCTTCGCGGTTCTCCAGGGCCACGAATTCCTCATACGTCTTTGGGTCGCTTTCGCGTTGACGATTAACGATACGTTGAAAGCGGACTTCCGGCGGGGCTTCCACTCGGATGAGTTTGAAGTGCTTGGCTTCGCGGAAGGCTTCTACCTCGGCAGGATTTCGGATGGAATCGATAATGTAGTGTTTGTCGTCCTCGATCTTCGAGAGAATGCGTTCGGCGAGAACGGCCGCGCCATGCTTTTGTCGAAGCTCATTGCCGATAATGATCAGGCGTTCCCGCGTCGGTTGCTCGCCTCGTGATCGGATTTCGTCTCGAATGGCGTCGGATAAGGAGAAGTAATAGAAACTTTTCCTTTGTAGGTATCGAGCGACTTCGCCTTTGCCAGCGGCGTTCCTGCCAGTAAGTCCTATCAACATGTTCAGGGCTTACGATACTATGATTCCTTTTGACTATGAAAGGACCGTCACGTCCGGGGACACGGGGGCAGCCCCCTCGTCCCTTGCGCTCGGAGGAGTGGCATGTTTGAAAATAAGAGAATTGCCGTGTTGGGCGCGGGAAAGCTCGGCGAAGCTCTGATTACCGGCATGGTCGACGCGGGCATTGCTTCGAAGAAGCAATTTATTGCGACTGCCGCGCATCAGGAACGGCTCGACATTCTCAAGAGAAAACTGGGAATCGAAACCACGCTTTCCAATAGTGAGGCCGTACGCAAATCTCACTTTGTCTTGTTGTGCGTAAAGCCGCAAACGGTGGAAGACGTTCTTCGACAAGTGTCTGATGAGCTAACCCCGGAGCATGTCGTGATTTCGGTCGCGGCAAGCGTCACAACTCAGTTCATGGAAAATATTCTGACGAAGCCGGTTCCGGTCCTTAGGACCATGCCCAACACTCCATGCTTCATCAAGAAGGGGATGACTGCAATCGCTTCGGGCAAACACGCAACGCCTGAACATGTCGCGCAAGCTCAAAAAATTTTTGGTGGCATCGGCCGCACTCTCATCCTTGATGAGAAACACATGGATGCCGTCACAGGCCTGAGCGCCAGTGGTCCTGCGTTCGTGTACATCATCATCGAGTCCTTCATCGAAGCCGGTGTGAAAGTTGGCTTGCCCCGTGAAGCGGCGACTCAATTGGCGGCGCAAATGGTACTCGGTGCTTCGAGTATGGTGCTTGAAACGGGAGAGCATCCAGCGAAGCTGAAGGACATCGTTACTACACCGGCGGGATGCACCATCGATGGCATTCTGGAATTGGAAGACGGCGGGCTGCGCGTAACATTAATCAAAGCGGTTGTGCGGGCGACGCAGCGAGCAAAAGAGCTGGTTAACGGGTGAGCTCATTGCGGGTCGTCATGGTCGCGGCGGAGTGCGTGCCGTTCGCGAAGGTTGGAGGATTGGCCGATGTCATTGGCGCTCTGCCGTTGGCGCTGGAGAAGCTCGGAGTCGCTGTAACCGTTGTCATTCCACGATACGGAGTAATCGATCTCGAGAAGTTCGGTTTCGAGCCGTCAGCCCACCCCGGGCATGGACGAGTTTCCGTCGGCTTCGAAAGCATTCCTTACGATGTATTTCGCGGAAAAATCCCAAATTCGTCGATCGAAGTGTTTCTTCTTGGGAACGATCGTTTCTTCGATCGCCCAGGGATCTATATCGATTCGGCGACGGGCGGAGATTATCCGGATCAGGCGGATCGTTGGATTTTTTTTCAACGAGCAGTGATGGAATTTTTCAAATCCGCGGCGCCGGCGCCGGACGTCCTGCATTGTCACGATCACCAGACCGGATTAATTCCAGCATATCTGCGCAAGATCTACCGCACGGACTCAACATACACGCAGACGCGCTCCATCTTAACAATCCACAACATGGGTTATCAGGGCGTCTTCCCGCGCGACGTGATGGCGCGAACAGGTTTCGCCGAAGCAGACTTTTATCCCATGGGTCCATTTGAGTTTTATGGAAAGGTTAATTTTATGAAGGCCGGTATTTCGTACGCCGACCTCATTACGACTGTCAGTCCAACTTACGCCCGTGAAATCCAGGAAAGTGCAGAATTCGGGTATGGTCTTGAAGGTCTCCTCAAACAGCGATCCGATAATCTCGTAGGTATTTTGAACGGAATCGACGAACAGCTCTGGAATCCCGAAACTGATCGACTCATTCGTGCGACATATAGTCCATCGAACCTCTCCGGCAAGCTCGACAACAAACGAGCTTTGCTCCAAAAATTTGGACTCGACGCATCCAAGCTCGATTGGCCAATTCTGGGGATGATTACGCGCATTGATGTCCAGAAAGGTTTCGATCTTGTCATCAGCATCTTGGACTACGTGCTCTCGAAAGATCTGCATTTCGTGTTGCTCGGTAGCGGAAACAAAGAAACGGAAGGCTATCTCCGAACGGTGATTGAGCGTCATCCCGGCAAAGGCGGAATCCGTTTTGAATTCGATAACGGCAGCGCTCACTTGGTAGAAGCCGGCGCTGACATCTTTCTTATGCCTTCGAAATACGAGCCGTGCGGTCTCAATCAAATGTACAGCCTGCGATATGGCACCGTACCCGTGGTCCGCAGAACCGGCGGGTTGGCCGACACGGTTCAGGACTACAATCCCTTCACTAACGAGGGGACCGGGTTTTTGTTTTCCGACTACGATGTCGAACAATTCAAAAATGCCGTGGATCGGGCTCTCTCGCTGTGGCCGGATAAAGAGAAGTGGCGTCGTTTGATGCTCAATGGAATGCGACAGAACCTGAGTTGGGGAACGTCTGCCACGAGGTACTTGGAGACCTACAAGCGTGTCGGCGGAAAAATGTAGTTTGCTTCAGATTTCGGAAGTTCGCTAGTTTCGTTCTACCTAACCTATTGATTTCCTAAACCAGTTTAGTGGTTCCATTCTTGCAAAGAAGCCCTCGTGTTCCTAGGTTTCCGGGGCACGGCAATCAACAAGTCTCGTTCTCACAGGGGGTGAGGGGAGAGAGGGATGGCCGGTGCCCCGGAACGTTTCAGCCGCGGATTACGGCAGTGCATCAGCGTAATTCGCGGCTTTTTTGTCTTTTGTCCAAAAAATTTGTTGACGAATTAACCAAGTGGAACCGCTATTTTGCGCACTCGGCTGGTGATGATGAGGCGTTTTTCGAAATGGATTTCGAGGCTGAATCCGACGTAAATACCGCGAAGCTTCAAGAAACTCCCGCCGAGAGAACTGCCGGCCAGCCTGGCTGGAGTGAATTCAGGGAAAAAACGGCCACCACGAATGAGGATTTCACCGGTCCGGCCGCAAATAACGTTAACTTCATAGGTGCTGTTTTCAGTCCGGACAGTCAGGGTCTCCAGATCCTGCATTGTCTCGAGTTGAATGCCTTCATTCCAATCGTGAGAAGACCAAGTATCGAGTAACGCGCTGGCGGAGCATCTCACCGTGCTGTCCATAGCCTTACCTTTCTACCCACCCCTGCCGATCCTGTCAAACTCTTTCGACGATGATTAGGGTTATATCGTCGGTCAGCGTACGGCCGGCTGTAAAACTCTGAATGGTTGCGAGCAATTTTTGTTCCAGCTGCTGGGATCCCGTCGGAGCTGCCGCGAGGATCACGTTTTTTACGGCCTCTTCGCCAAGCATCTCACCCTGTGGACTTTCGGCTTCTGTCAGCCCGTCCGAATACGCCAAAAGGACGTCGCCTGGATTCATGTTCAGTGTCGCTGCTTCGTATGTGGCGAACTGAAATGCTCCAACGATCATATTATTTGAAGCCAGCTCCTCGATCTGACCCGTGGCGGCACGAAACAGATAAGTTGGGTTATGCCCCGCGCTGATGTATCGGCCGTGTCCATCCGGACCTAGTGTAAACGAGAACATGGTCGCAAAGCGGCTTGAGGAGGATTTTTCGCAAAGAAACCGATTTAGACGATTCATTGCCTCATCCAAAGGGAGTCCGGCCCGCATCTGCATCTGAAGACAGCCAAGAAGCATGGAACTGAGCAAGGAAGCTGAAACTCCCTTTCCCGAGACGTCGGCAATCACGCCGAACAATTCACCGGATTCAAGTTCTACAAAATCGTAAAAATCGCCGCCGACGTAACGGGTCGGTTTTGAAAAGGCGTGAATACGGACTTGAGGAAGGTTCGGAAGCGCTGCTGGTAATAATGATCGTTGAGTCTCTTCGGCTAGAGTCAGTTCTTGCTCGAGTTTCTTCCGCTGCTCGATAGTTTTGATCATTTCGACGCGTTCAAGAACGTTCCCAGCCTCAACGGCGAGCTTGTTCAAGATCCGCTGATCCAAGCCCGAGAGTGAGTGCATCTTCTTCGTGCTGTCCAGATAGAGAATCCCTAAAATCGATGGCGTGTCTGCTTGAGAAGGGATCCCCATGAGCGGTAAACATGCAACCGCGCGCAGATTCATCGCGACAATGCTCGCCTGTTCTTTGTAGCGATTGTCCAGACCTTCGACTATGAAAACCGGGGCGCCTTTGCCGACCATTTCGTCCACAACCGTGTGGCTCGTTTTGAAATGTGACAGAGAAAGGTTTCGACCTTGCCCGTCCATCCCGGAGGCGTATCCGTACTTATTACCCTCTCGAACCAAAACGAAACCACGCTCGGCACCACTGATTTTGAGTGCGGACTCCAATATCTTTTGAAACGCCGTTTCGGGCGTGAACATTTGTTCCCACTGGTATTGAAAGTCGAGGATGCAGGATATTTTCTCGAGATCGGACGAACCGGACGGGAGTACAACCCCCAAATCCATCAAGGAGCGTTCGAAAATCTGAGTCGTGTCTGTTTTGGGAACGGACTTCGCCGGCTTTGACTCGCTGGTGAAGTAATGCAAATCAATGCGGTCCTTCCCGAGGGAAATCTTGTCGCCATGTTTCAGAGCCTTATTCTCAACGCGCGATTCATTGACGAATGTGCCGTGCGTGCTTCCCAGATCCTGCAAAGCATAGCCCTCAGCCGTTTTGACAAGCTTGGCGTGGTGCCGTGACACATGCTGGTTGTTCAGTACAACGTCGGCATCACTTTTGCGGCCGATGAGAATTTCCGGCGCGATGAGGGGAAAGCTATTCTCTTGTCCATCAGGTCCTAACCAATACAGTTGCGGTTTTGACATGGGTTTAACGTGGTCTGTCCCTGGAGATACTAGTACAATTCCGAAAACTTATTAATGGGATTTCGTTATGCGGTCGATCAGGACAGCGTTTGTTGCACTTATACTAGGCCTCCTCCTCACAACACTCTCTAAACCCGCTATTCCCAGCGTCGAAATCGCAGAGGCCCGAGGCGCTATGGGGCTTTCCCAGGCGTTGAAACGCCTGGATGTGGTCGGCAGTGTCCTGCACACTGGTGCGCACCCGGATGATGAAAACAGCGCGTTGCTGGCTTGGCTGGCGAGAGGCGAAGGCGTTAGAACTGCATACTTATCGGCCACCCGAGGCGAAGGTGGCGTCAACCTCTTGGGCCCTGAGTTGTTTGAATCACTCGGGGTCATTCGAACTGAGGAGCTGAACGGAGCACGCCGTCTCGACCACGCGGAGCAGTTTTTTACTCCAAATTACGAATTCGGATTCTCAAAGAGCGCGGATGATACGTTTACAAAATGGCCTCGAGAGCAAGTGCTCGGAGATTTCGTGCGCGTCATCCGCTACTTCCGGCCGGAGATCATCATTTCCCGCTTTACAGGCACGTCGCGTGATGGTCATGGTCATCATCAAGTAGCCGGAATCATCACACAGGAAGCGTTTAAAGTGGCTGCGGATCCTTCACGGTTTCCCGAATATGGGAAGCCGTGGCAGGCGAAAAAGCTCTATCAAGTGGCTCCAATGGGTAACGAGCAAAACGCACCGCCTACCGGACTGGCCATCAACGTTGGAGAATTCGATCCGGATTTAGGACGCTCTTACAGCCAGATCGCGTCGGAAGGACGAAGCCTGCATCGGTCCCAGGGGCAGGGCGCTGTGCAAGAGGCCGGCCCTCGGCAAACCCGGGTTCAACTTCTGCAAAAAACGATTGATGTCGGCGATAATGCGCCACTCTTCGCGGGTGTGCTCCACAAATTGCCGGATCTGGCGCAACTCGATCCCGGCTTGACCCAGGCGCTTGCTGATCTTGAGCAGCGCGTGATGGCTATTCGTCAAAAAGTCAATCTATCGCGTTCCTATGAAGTTGTTCCGGATTTGGCAGCCGCTCTTGCGCAGTTGCGGCAGATAC
>DATFXZ010000375.1:0-7684 GCA_035315305.1 Terriglobia bacterium
TCGGTGCTAGCGATATTAGAGTGTGGTAGCGCGAAATTAACGTTGTTAAACGCGTTGAAGAACTCGGCGCGAAACTCGAGATAGCTGGCTTCCCGCAGTTTTGCCTTTCTGGCTAGAGCGGCATCGAAATTACGCTGACCCGGTCCGCGCAGGATATTGCGGCCAGTGTTGCCGAACAGGGTCCCCGAGTCCGCCACCGGAAATTTCCCGTTTATCTGTTCTCCGTCCGATATAACAGGAGCGCGAGCGAAAGCGGCTGTGTTGAAGTATCGAGACAGGCGAGACTCGACATCACCGGAAAGGAGCGCGGTCTCGATAGTCGCGTCAGGCGCGAAGCTGGCACGTGAACCGTTAATTCCGTAAATCGTTCCGCCCAACGAATCCGTAATGGAGAATGGCAATCCAGACTGTGCGATGATCACGCCCGAGGTTCGCCAGCCGCTAAATATTTTCGCGAGGATTCCCGAACCCGTAACTGCTGGAACGTCGTAGACGTAACTAATCACCACGCGGTGCGTACGATCAAAGTTGGCCGGACCATAACCGTCGCCTCGAATGTTGTAGTTGTCTTGCGCGCCACTGGTGAAGACGTCGAGGTTATCTCCAAGGCCTGAATTCGTGTTCACCGTCGTGAGGGATTTGCCGTACGTATACGAACCCAGGAATTGAATTCCGTGGGAGAACCGTTTCGTGAGGCTGACTTGCAACGAATTGTAGTTCGATGTTCCTTCGGTCGTCGTACCGGTGAGTCCGATGGAAGAAAAGCCGACGTAGGGCACACGGGCCGGGGCATTCGCGGCGCTATTGGTCGTAATTCCGCGCACTGGGTGTGATGGGCTGGCGAGCAGCGATTGATTGAACCCCCGGAGTGTTTCGAGTCGCGTTCCCTTTGATCCGGCATAGCCCGCTTCGAGAAGTACGTCTGTTGTGAGCATGTATTGCACATTCAGACTGTATTGCTGAATGTATGGCGTTCGGATGCCCGGATCGAGGAACATCAGATTCAAAGGAGGACGCCCGCTTAACGGATCGGGCAGTTCGAATGGTATCGGAAAGTCGGAAAGCGCCGGCGGTATCGGGAAAGGATTCTGCAAACTGGCACCGGCATTAGCCGCTCCGGAAAGTTGATACTGCCGGAACCACGGCGCGCTTCTTCCACCGAGTGATTGAATCAATGGCCGGCTGGCGAGGCGGTCATAGAAAATGCCGTAGCCACCCCGCAACAGCACTCCACGGCGATCACTCGGCCGGTATGCAAAACCGAAACGTGGTCCGAAATTGTTTCGATCTTCACCGTCGGTTAGGGTGTTGCGAACGAGCGGAATGCCTGGGAGCGGAAACGCGGTGTTTGCCGGCTGGACCAGTCCGGCTGATGTAACTCCTCCGGCTGGAGGCGCTGAGTAACGCCGCAGATCAAAATTGCTGATGACGCCGCGCTTCTCGGACAGGTTCCCCAGGACCTCGTAGCGGAGTCCAAGGTTAAGGTTCAGTTTGCGGTGAATCTTCCAATCGTCCGCGATGAAAATTGCTTCGTCGGCGGCAACGATGTCTCGGAAGACGAGGCCGTTTCCGAAGAGAACAGTATCGATGTTGCTGAATGCGGTTCCATTCCCTCCTCTCTCGACTGGACCCGCGGGGCGGCCCAGCAGAAAATCGGGAAAAGAGTTGATCGTCATTACTCCGCGGTGCGTGGCGGCCTTCAGGCGCACGGTGTATATTTCCTTCCGCATCTCAAACCCAACGCGCAGGTCATGGCGCCCCAGACCCTGCCGTGTTAGTGACAACGTGTCGCTTAGCGACACCGCACTATTTACGATGAACGTTTCGGTGTTTGGTCCTCCGATGGTGAATGCTCCAGCAACCTGAATCTGGGGCATACCTGGAAAGTCCTGCTGGGTTGCGCGAAATATGCCGAGATCGGTATCTTTTATAGGAGCCGCAGCGCTGTTAGCACCTGTAAACCGAACGTAGCCGGCCCGGATCTCATTGGCCGCCTCGCCTCCCATAGCGTAAGCATGCGAGAGCACTGCGTTCTGATGGCCTGCTGGAATCGTGGATGTGAAACCTGGCAAGTTGGACTGGAAAAACTCTTCTTTCCGTTCTGAAGCAGAGTTCAAGTAGCGTGCGGACAAGCGATGACGCCTGTTAATATTAATGTCCGCATTCGTCTGGAACTGATCCTGGTCGTATGGCGCCGGAATAGAAGCCCCATAGTTGACGCCGCTGCCCGCGCGCTGCGGACTTGGTAAGAGAAACTGGCCGTTAGGGAGTTTCGCATTCAGGATCCGTAGCGCGACAGAGTTGATATTCGATCCATCGGGCGCAATCGCAAGGCCTCCAGACCGTCCTGTCTGTCCGCCGAATACAGCGCCCAAGCTTGCGGGACTCCTGTCCTGCGGAATCGGGGGCAACTGAAGTGTGGTGATCGACGTCAGCCCTGCGCCGTTCAGTTGGCGGATTCCTTCGTAGCTCGAGAAAAAGTATGCGCGGGCGCGGCGGATCGGTCCGCCTACTGTCGCTCCGAATTGATTCTGCCGCAAAACGGGCCGGTGTTGGCCCACGCGATTGAAAAAGAAACTGTTCGCGTTGAGTGCATCATTGCGGAAGAACTCAAACACATCACCGTGGAATTCGGAGGTGCCGGATTTCGTAATGATATTAATATTGGCCCCTGCTCGACGCCCGAATGCAGCATCGTATAGAGCGGTCTGTACCTTGAATTCCTCTATCGCATCCACCGAAGGCGTCGCGACTCCCGAAGTTCCGTAATCGCCGGCCGCCGAGCCGCTATACGAGTTCGTCGCTTCGACACCGTCAATCGTGAATGTCGTGCTGAGCTGGGCGGTGCCGTTCGTGAAAACGTTTTGGCTTCCGTTGCCCAGGGCGAGACTATCAGCGACCGGGGAAGAAACACCTGTCGAGAGAGCGGTCAGCTGAGTGAAGTTGCGAGTCACCAGAGGCAATTCGGCAACTTGAGTTGATCCGACAGTACGCCCAACGGCGCTGGTAGCGGTCTGCAGAATGTCTGCCCCCGCCGTCACATTGACCGTTTCTCTGAGGCTTTCAACTTTCAGGACTTGATCGATTCCGACAATTTCTGCGACGGAGACGGATACGCTGTCCAAGCTAACTGTGTCGAAGCCTGGCCGCGAAAATGACAGCCGGTAACGGCCGGGTTGCAGTAGACCGACAAAATAAATTCCATCTTCGTTGGTTTGCGTCTCGCGCGATTGTGAGGTACCAATATGAGTGATTCTCACAATGACGCTAGGAATTCCAGCGCCGGAGCTGTCGCGTAAATGACCGGTGACCGCGCCGGTACCGGCGTTCTGCGCGGAAACCGTGGCGAGCAACAACAGGATCGTTAGGATCGCCTGCACGTTCAGTTCTTCTCATTCGCGAGGCGCTTTATCTCCTCGCTCCAACTCAGGACTATATTGAGTAGATGCGCGACCAATCTAAGGGGTACCACTTTCAAGGGACCCTAACGCGAAACAGATTCCGTTGCTGCGTTTCCCGTGTGTAGGCGTAGCTCTCACCGGACCGCCCGGGCGCAACACTGACCTCACGCACCTGTTGCGAGCCCGGCAGGTGAAGAAGATCGTCGGCCGATGGTGCCGTTGGCTTTGTCCACGATGGTAACGACTGGCCAGGCGCCAGTGGAAGTATGGCCGCGCTGGCGCCACCGGTAGTGCCGGTTCGCACGTTTATGATCATCGTACGGCCATCGGCTGACCAGCTTACGCGGGGCGAATCCTGAAAAATCGGCTCGGCGGCGCAAGAACAGAGGGCGCGCAGCGGCTCTCCCACGAGCGACAGTGCCATTGTGTCGTGGCCGTTGCCTGCCTTCCAAACGATGGCCCATCTTTCGTCGGGCGACACGCTGATAAGAAAAGTGATGCGGTCGGAACTCAATGTCTGACGGTTCGTTCCATCGGGCTTCATCCGTCCCAATAACCACGTCTGCCCGGATTCTTGCTCCATATAGTAGATGTCTCCGGAGGGACCGAAGACAGGACGTTCTTCTCCGGACTGCCCTTCCGGCGATAGACGTCTCGGCGGTTCGCTGCGGTCGAGGGTGGCGACCCAGATCGCGGATCGTCCCGAAGCGTCAAAGGCGTCGAACACGACATGGCGTCCGTCCTTTGCGACATCGAAGTTGCGGACGAGGAAATCCGGAACTTCGCGCTCGGTCCGGCCGGATGTCAGGTCGGTCGACCACAACTCTCCAATCCAGAAGGAGCCCTTCGCGGCGCGGCGCACTAAATAGAACACTTTTGCTCCATCTCGCGATAACACGGGCCTGTACGCGTAGCCTTCAACAGAGAGCTGCCGATCACCCCGCTCGTCGTGATACCAGACAGTTCCCTGTATCGCGCCGATCGACGTAATCAGGGAGCCATCGCGGTCGGCGACAACCCCCCGTTCATCATTAGTGATGCCAAATGTAATCTGTTCGGGCGCACCGTCCAAGAAACGCTGGCGCCACAGGTGCGACTCTCCGGACGCGGCCACCGCGAAGTACATCCAGCGGCCGTCTGGAGACCACGCTGCTGCGGTGCAGGAAGCCTGGGACGGGCCGACTGAAATTCCGGAGGAGGAGCTATCGAATGGGACAAGCCGGCAGGGCAGCCACCCGTTCGTGTCCATTTCGACGACGAGCACCCAGCGGCCGTCCGGCGAGAGATAGGCGTAGTGCGCCATCCCCGTGGGTGATGCAGGAACGTAGACGTCGCGCGGGTCACCGCGACTTTCGGTGGCCGTTACAACCGCCATATGCAGGCTTGTCTGACTTCTGATCTCTGAAAACAGCACGCGATTTGCTGCGGCCCATGTCAGCGCCGCCGCGTTCTGCATCAGCAACGCAGGAGGTCCACCCCCAATCGGCACACTCACAGTGGCCCAGCCCGTACGCGAAAACGTCGTATAGACGGCATGCGATTCATCGGGACTCAGAGTGGGCGCAATCTTGTTCGTGCCGTCGTGCGTCAGGGCGACCGGTTCGCCGTCAGGCAGAACTTTCAAATACAGTTCAGCGGGCCCGTATTGGAAAGGCTCGCTTCCACGAACGAAAAGCAGTGTCTTTCCGTCCCTCGAAAGCGCTGGTGAATGGACTGCATCAGGAAAGTTCGTGAGGCGGACGTATTCAGCGGTGCGCACGCCGTCGACTCGCCGTTGCCCAACCCGCCACACGATGACGAGGACCGCAGTCAGCGCCAGAAGCCCGATGGTGGCATACAACCTAACCGGGGTGGCGCGGTCCAATCTCACCTGCGCGGCTGAAAGCTTGGCCGCGGGCTGGAAACGCTCATCCAGCTTTGACTGGATTGGGCCGGCAATTTCGGTCTCTGGAGCGTTCGCGCCGTCTACCCGCTCGATCTCCCTCTCCTTCACTTCCGATACCGGAGCAGCGAACCGGTAGCCGCGTCTCGGAACAGTGACGATATAGCGCTCATCTCCTCCATTCGAAAGCACTTTCCTCAACAATGAAATATTTTGCGCGAGGTTTCCCTCCTCGACAAAAGTGTCAGGCCACAACTCACGAAGGAGATGTTCCTTTTCAAGAGTGTGTCCAGCATTGCTTATGAGGATCAGCAACGTGTCGTAAACCTTGGGCGGCAAAAATATTGGTTCGTTCTCTCGGAACAATACGCGTTCCGCAGTATCAACGCGAAACGCGCCGAACTGGTAGAAGCGTTTGACATCTCCGGTCATATAGGCCTTGAGAACTTATTCAAGAATTCATGAGAACACCCGAAGGACTTTTGCACGTCTCGTCATGCAATTTTGTCATGCAAAAGCGCCCTCGGCCTCGCCATCGTACCCGACTTGGAGACTGTGGCAAAGCGAAGACGCTATTTACAAACCGAGGGACCGAAGGATGAGAGTAGGCGGCCCGTGCGACAGAGGCAAGCTTGCGGTTATCGCCTCCGAAACCCTCGAATCACTGATTAGGAGAAGAATATGCTTCGCAAATGGAACAGTCTGTTTCAACAGGGGTCTCGCGTTTCGAAGGTGTTGTTTTCAACGCTCGCGTTATTGGGAATTGTTGGCGTTGCTGCGGCCTTGGTCGCGGCTCAGTCTGTATCTGATAAAACCCACCGTGGTGGTGGCGAGCGTTTGGAAGGCGTATTTTTAGTGAATGTCACTCCGGATGCTGGCGGACCGCCGCCCTCTATGCTGATAAGGATGTTTACGCCGAATGGCGGCGTGGTCGGACCGCAGGCTTCAGTCTTTGGCAGCATCGTGTGCGGTGAGTGGGTACGCACAGGAGATCGTCAGTTTGCCATCACTCTTGCTTCGTTCAATTACATGCCGGCTGGGCCAGTCTCAGGCACCGTCAAAACAGTTGGTTCCGTTACGCTCAACAACGAAGGAAACGAATTGACAGGGCGATTTAGAGTACAGAGCTTCGACCTTACGGGAAACCTTCTGACGTCCTTTACAGCCTCAGTCGCTGGGAAACGTATCCAAGTAGAACAATTTCCGTAACGGCGACAGAAACAAAAAAAGGACGCAGGGAACCTCGCGTCCGATTGTGCCTGAACCAGAACTCGAAGCAGGTGCCGACCTGCATTTGCCTCGCGCCGAACAGGTTGCCGCTTAGTGGTTTGGTGCTGGCCGAAACTAGTCACCGGAAAGGTAGTGACTCAGTTCAAAATGCGTCACTACCCACCGGAACCATGCAAGTGTTCGCGTGAGTAGCAGGCAGACGGATGACCGAGACGATACTGCTTGTACGCGTTTTGGCTAAGCTGTTGGACGAGTGTGCCGTTAACCACGGAACTCGATTTTCTAACGCTCAGTGATTGGGTAGTGCTTGGGCAATCGCAGATCCAACGTCGTAACCCGGGGTGAGTTGACCGTCCGACATAGCGCGAAACCGTAAATTTGCCGATAATCAGGGGGGGCCGCCTGCCGCGCAGCCGCTTGTTCTGTTTCTCTTAATCGCGCGGACGGTTGCGCCAGAGGAAATGGGCTGGAGGAATGTTCGGCTACTGCCGCTGGGGCGACCGATTCTACGAGTGATCTCTACCGGGAACGGTTCGCGTTCAGTTTTTAGCTCAAACCCAATCGATGAATTGAGAAATCAGGAGTTCCAGAGTCTGCCCATTGGCGCTGAAGCGGAACCGAGCGTGATAGTAATGAATTTCTGCCGCCACCATTGTGAAAAGTAAGAGAGTGAGATGGGCGCAGCCGGGATCGAACCGAAGGGACCTCAGATGCCATTCTGCTTTCAAACCAGAGCTTGCGCTTCGGATCGAGCACCTGTCCTTACCAGTGTTCTCTTCCCAAACTCCTGATTAATCGCGCGGCCGAAAACGATTCAATGATGCACGTGATTGACGAGCATCTTTTAGATCTTGCAGCGGATAGCGTCCGCACGTTGAGCCGGGTAACTAATTGATGATGTTCACACAACAGACCGAAGCGACAAGTTTCCCCACGATCGAGCCCACGATCTCGAGAGGGGTTTAGCTGCACGAAAGAGTCTGCGTGTAAACCCGGCCGAAGGGCGCCGAGCGGTAACAAAAACGCCGAAACACACAGGTATTACCGGCGAAAGATAAAGCTAGAAGCCGTCAGTTTCGAAGATTTGAACTTCAGTTCTAGCGGCGGCGAACAGCTGCCGAAACGTTTTATCGAATTGCTGAACCATTGTGGTGGCGAACACCTTGTCTCT
>DATFXZ010000376.1:0-2896 GCA_035315305.1 Terriglobia bacterium
AATTGGAACTCTAGTTTTGCCTAGCACCGAGCCGGCTATTGGGAAAAGGCCCGCGACAAATACGCGGCACCTTCGCTCCTCAACACTCATGTTGTCGTTTCAACAAGCTGCTCGCGCCGAGGGTCATCAGGTCGAAACTTCAACGGGCACTGCAAACCAGAAAAAAATTGTGGATTGAATATGTCCACTCCCCCCGGAAAGATTAACTTTCCTCAAAGAGCCGTTGGCTACTTTTACCTCATATTAACCGCATAAAATCAAACACGAAAGGAGCGGAGTCCTCGCAGGTACCTCCCCGATGCTCCATCTGGTACACTGCCGTAACCTGGAGGCCCATATGAAGATCCGCATTCTGCTCGTTGGATTTTGCTTGGCGTTTGCTTATGCGGCGAACCCTCTCGCAGCTCAAAAGATCGAGCATCCGCTGGATTCGCTGACCTTTCAGGAGTATTGGACGGTTCTCGAAGTTTTGCGGGATGCCGGCCACGTGAACGAGGAAACGCGTTTTTCCATTGTCAATCTGCACGAACCGCCCAAAGACCTGGTGTGGGCCTGGTCACCAGGCAGGGATTATCCACGGGAAGCGTTCGCACTTGTGCGCCAGGGAGAGGACACTTTTGAGACTGTCGTCGATCTGAAGGAGCGCGGGGTTGTTTCCTGGAAGAAACTCGAAGGTGCGCAGCCGAACTGGCTGCGGGAGGAGTTCAGGGCCATGGACAAAGAGGTCAAGAAGAATCCGGACTTCATCACCGCAATGAAGAAGCGCGGCATCACAGATTTCACCTTCATCGGTTGCTCCGCTGAGCCTCCAGGGTACTTTGGCGGAGAGGAAGAGCGCGGCAAGCGCATTGCCCATGTCCAGTGTAGGGATGAGAGCGGCGTACACAACACGTGGGCGCGCGAGATCCCGGGTCTTACAGCAATCGTCGATATGAACGCGAAGAAGGTGATCCGGATAGTGGACGAAGGTGTTACGTCGCTGGCTAAAACCGTCGCGGAATACGATCCGGCTTCGATTGGCACCGTACGCGAGGTGCGCAGCCCGATCCGGATCGATCAGCCTTTGGGGCCCGGTTTCCAGATTCAGGGCCACATGGTCGATTGGCAAAAATGGCGGTTCCACGTCCGCGCGGATCAGCGCGTAGGAACCATTATCTCAACCCTGACCTACAATGACGGCGCGCGGCGGCGGCCCATTATGTATGAGGGTTATCTGTCGGAGATGTTCGTCCCCTACATGGACCCGTCGTTTGACTGGCGGCGGCGTAATTTCTTCGACGCTGGTGAATACAATTCCGGAGGATTTGCGAAGCCATTGCTGCGGGGAACCGACTGTCCGGAGAATGCAATCTACCTGGATGGGCTCATCGCGACGGACCAAGGGCGCCCGAAGACCGTAGCCAACGCGTTATGCCTGTTCGAAAGGGAAGCCGGCGATATGGCCTGGCGTCATCTTTCCGACGATCCCGAAAGCAGGAAAAAACGCGACTTGGTGGTGCGAAGCACCGCGGTCATAGGCAATTACGATTACGTCTTCGACTGGACCTTTCAGCAGGACGGTTCGATACGCGTCTCGGTCGGCGCAACCGGTATTGCAGAAGTCAAATCGAGTGC
Organism: Terriglobia bacterium; assembly: GCA_035315305.1. Lineage (GTDB taxonomy): Bacteria > Acidobacteriota > Terriglobia > 20CM-2-55-15 > 20CM-2-55-15 > 20CM-2-55-15. The sequence continues at coordinate 1,615 of DATFXZ010000376.1, forward strand.
CGTTGCCAACGCAGACGAGCGTCCGCTCACCGGGGGCAGCGGACCAGCGCCGGAGCCGGCGGACGCGTATGGTCGTTTTGTGGATCAGAACCTCATCGCCATTAATCACGACCATTATTTCAGCTTCCGAATCGACCTCGATGTCGACGGCCTCGTTAATAGCTTTATCGCCGATCATCTGGTGACCCGAACGCTTCCGCCGGATAATCCCCGCCGCAGCATCTGGGTTCGCGAACCCATATTGCTCCGAACAGAGAGCGAGGCGATGCTCCATGCAGACATGCAGCATCCGGCTTTGTGGCGAGTGACCAGCGCGACCGCTAAGAATCACGTTGGCTATCCCACCAGTTACCAACTCATGCCAGGCATGAGCTCCTCAACCCTGCTCACGCCCGACGACTATGCCCGTCGCCGCGCCGGCTTCATTGACCATGACCTGTGGGTCACGCCATACCGTTACGACGAACGTTACGCCGCCGGGGATTACCCGACCCTGAGCACTGCGGGGCAAGGCCTTCCCGCCTGGACTAAGGCAAATCGCCGGATCGAACAAACCGACATCGTATTGTGGTACACGATCGGTATGCATCATATGGTGCGCGCCGAGGACTGGCCCGTCATGCCCGTCCTCTGGCATAGCTTCGAGTTGCGCCCCTTCGATTTTTTCGACCGTAACCCGGCGCTGGATCTGCCTCGGTGATTGAAAAGAGGAACCGCTTCGACGTTTCATGTCGCGCGTTCGCTCTTAAGTCGATCGAGTTTTCCGCGTACAGACGCTACGCCACGTTAGTCAGATCCAGGACGATTCGTGCACCGCGTATGGTTCAAAAACTCGATTGTGCTGTTTGACGCGGCAATCTTACTCGCTCAACTAAAGCGGCCCGTCATCGAGATCCAAGACCATCGAGTGCAGGCGGAATTCGAACCATTCCTGAAATACTTCGATGCCCCGATTGGGAGGCCATGATTGTTCGTCCGTCCACCAGCCTCCGAGCTGCTCTTCAAAGATAATTTCGCAGTGCTGCTCCAACCATTCTGCGAACTCTTTCTCCGATTCAAATTCCGGCACTAAGTAAACGGTCGGCTCGTGATTGACCTCCGCTAAGCCGATATGTTTGCTGGTCGGGTCCGCAGTATGCAGCCAGTCGACAAACGGCTGCTTTACGGTTGCGATAAGCGCCGATCGATTTATTTCAACGGGCTCCATATCCGCCGGCCTTCCGCCAAAAACAATTCTCCCGCATGTGCTTGATACGAGGGGAATCAGCCACGTCCTCTCGCA
>DATFXZ010000377.1:0-12499 GCA_035315305.1 Terriglobia bacterium
AGTCAAAAAGGAGACGGACATGTCATCGAATGAAAAGCCCGGCACAAGACCAACTCTGGGGCTTGCCGGATTAACTTCCAATGCCATGGCACTAATTGCGCCTGGCGCGTTTTTGTGGCTCACATTCTTTATCCAATCGTCATACGGCGCGCCTATGGCGGCTCAGGGCATGTGGTTCGGGATTTTCTTTGCTCTAATCCTGTGTTTCGCTACTGCGATTGCGTACGCCGAACTTTCGAAGCTGTATCCGGGTGCGGGTTCCTCCTATTTCTTCGCAGAACAAGCGTTTCTCAGCAAAACGAAAGCCTACAAGTTTGCCCGTATCGCGAAATTCATCGTCGGGTGGGCGAGCCATCTCTACTACTGGGTTTATCCGGGATTGATGGTCGGCGTGACGGCTCTGGTTGTTGGCTACGTTCTAGGACAAATGTGGCCGGATACCTTCTCCGCTGCCGTGCCGAGTCCACTCTTCATGTTTGGTTTCTGCGCACTCATGTCGTATGGCGTGGCGTACATCGCATACCGAGGCGTGGCCGGTACGACGGCAGTAAACTCGGCCATCAATGTCATTCAGATTTCCGCCTTGATCGTGTTTTCGGTAATTGCTATTGGTTATCGTCTGAATCATCCGCAAGGTTCAGTCGGCCTGACTTTGGATCCAAATGGGACTCCGATCAGCAAGGTTATCGCCACTGATAAGGACGGAATGCCAGTCAAGGATGCTCAGGGCAACTTCGTGTTTGCCAAAACTCCAGACGGAAAAGATCAAGATTTCACGGTCGACTATTCTCAATCCATTCAGACATCAACCGATCCACAAACGAAAGAGAGCGTAAGCAAGTTTCAGTATCATAGCTCCGCCAGGTCTGTCGTTGCTCCGCACGCCTTCAGCTTCGTCATCATCCAAGCGTGTATTGCAATTCTGATTCTCGTTGGCTTTGAGTCGATCACCTCAATGGGAGAAGAGGCGAAGAATGCGAAACGCGACCTTCCCCGAGCCGTTCTTCTCTCATTGCTGATTCAGGGATTGGTCTGCTATCTGATCGAATATTTTGCTGCAAATTACTTCCTCCACAACGGATATCAAGTCAGCAATGCATTGGGATCTGCCGCACCGGTCGGGGACATGATGGTCATTGTCGGTGCCTGGCTTCTTGGCAGTGCGGCGGCGGGAAAGGCATTCATGCTCGTTCAAGCATTCACGGTTTTTCTCGCTTTGATCGGCACCACGCTGGCATGTCTCAACACAGGCGCTCGTGTAACCTACGCTATGGGACGGGATGAAGAAGTTCCAGAACACTTCGGTATGCTTCACGGCGAGAAATTAACTCCTCACCGAGCGATTTGGACGCTGGCAACGATTTCTGTATTTGTCGCGATTGCGACGATCATCTTCAATTTCGCGGGGCCGGCCGCTCTTTCCGACGATATAGTGAAAGCACTACCGCACAATTTCTGGTACAGCTTTGGAACCTGGTCACATGATTTTGCCGCGAGCATTCCGCAGAGCGTTGTCGTCGTGACACTGGTCAGTAATTTCGGAACGTTCTTGTTGTACATGATGACTTGCGCCGTTGCGATCGTTGCGTTCCGCGAGCATCACACCTTTAACGGCTTCAAACACGTTTTCATCCCTGTCTTCGGGATTTTGGCCAATTTGGTGTGCATGCTCTTCTACCTGGCCGGTCCATTTTTCGTGCCGGGAATGAGTCTAAAGGAACCATACGTCGCTCTGGGAATCGTCGTGCTTTGGGGAATATATGGCTGGGTTTACTTCGTGAGATCCAGCGCCAAAAAGGGACAATCCGTTCTTGTTGCCCATGCACCAAAGGTCAAAGCCTAGGGGATGTTGTCCAAGTCCATCGATTCCTGTACGCGCCGGCTAAAAAAGGTGTGAACGAATGGAAGTCTCCCCTCGTTCGAGGCACTGCTGTCCAATCTAGGGACTATTTTCAAATGGCGAATTCCCCTCCTCGCATCACCGCGAGGAGGGGTTGCCGAGCGATCAAGAAAATATCGCGCAGCATCCGCTTTTCGCGACGACGGGGTGGTGTTCCGATCGATGGGACAAGGAACACCACCCCGGCAGCGTCGATAAGGAGGCTTCGCCCATTTTCTTGGTGACGCCGCCACCACTCCTCGCGGTGATGCGAGGAGGGGAATTCGCTCTTTTCCAAATGAGACCCCAACCACATATCGCTGTCTCGGCCGCGCTGGACGCGCCTCTCAACGACTTCTGCAACCCTAACGTGGACAGATGTGCCTCGAGGGAGGGGAAAAACACCTAGTTCCAATTCACTCCCACGCTCGTCAGCCGCCTCCAGAGGTCCTTAGCAGCCCCATTCTGCTTCGCCCGGCTTCGCATAGTAGAGTTCCAATCCTTTCGTCGCGCCGGGACTCGAGTGGAGATCCTCGGAAGACGAAGTAACTGCCGCGGCGCTGCCGTTTGATTTGACTGACCCGGGCTCCTCGGCCATTTTGAAGTGGCAGGGCATCTTGTAAAGTCGATCCAAGAATTTGGTGAACTGTTCAATCGTATGAATTGACATACATCCAGCGTAAAAGACGTGTCCGGAGCAAGTCATAGATAAGGTATGACGAATTTATAACGATTTGCTCGCTACAATCAGCCACCACACCTCATCTCCGGGTGGATGGATGAAGGCATCCTGCCGGTTAACGATGCTGAAACCTTCTTTGCGTAGGTCTGCTTCCACCGTGTCGGCTGTCGTGTGATGGTGCGCCGAGGTCTCGCGAGGATCTTCGCTGACACGAGGCATGCGGTCGACGATCACAAGCCGGCCTTGCGGACGCAGCGCCCGCCATGTGTGGCGCAGTATGGCGTGAGGATCGGTTAACTCATGATATGTGTTGGCAATCAGTACAGAATCCACATCGCCGGTGGAAATATGAGGATTGTCCGTCTCGCCGACGATAATCTGTATATTTTGTTTTCCTTGTAGGAACGCTCGCACTCGCAGGAATAGCAGCGATGGCTTTCGTAGGTCGACGGCAACGACCTGCCCCGTTGGCCCAACTACGTCGGATAGTTTTAGTGCAAAGTATCCAGCCCCGGAGCCCAAGTCGACGACAACGCTACCGGATTTGAGGTTGAGAGGACTGATGACATCGGCCGGTCGTTGCCATTGATCGCGCTCGGCCTCAACAGCATTCAACTGTTGGAGTGTTCTGATGCCCTGATAGCCGACGATAGCAATACCGAAAACAAGAAAAACAGCCAAGAGAACCAGCGCTGGCCGAATTAGGTTGCTGAGCCGTTTAAGCATGCGAGATGCGATCGTTCTTATTAGAACGTCACACCGTAATAGACATAGAGGAATCGGTTGTCGTTCCCGCTGAAGCTGTTGTTGCCGAAGCTGTAGCCGACGTTGAAGACTCCATTGGCCGGAAGCGTGATGGAGACCCCTGGCGTGAAGTAACCAAATGCATTCTTACCGCTGAACCAATCTGCAACGATGCTGGCTTTCGTATGAATCGGCTGTTCGTATCCTAGAATCGCGCCGGCCTTCGGACCAATCCAGCCGCTGCCGCCGGAAACGATCCCATATGGACCGGCCGTGAAGCGCGGACCGTAGTTGCCGGTCTTTACCTTCTTGCTGAAGTTTCCGTAAACAAGACCGAATGTATTTACGCCGGAACCGAATGTATCCACGTCTGAACGATTATTGATTGCCGTGAACAGAATGCCCCCGACGGCGGCGGCGAGCCCCTGAGTATCATCGTGCATGAATTTCCATTTGATATTCGGCTCGAAAAATACGTTCGTCGTGCCGGCGATGTGATAAGTAGCGAAATTCGCACCGGCTTCCACATTGCCAGGAACGCCAATCACGATACGGGGATTGATGATGTGGAGCCGATCCGAGGCATCGGGCTTGGGGATCTGCGGCAGATAGTCGAATTCGAAGTACACCTTGCCCTTTGCAACCGTATCCGTTGTCGGGACATTGAAAATTGTGGACTGTGCGGTTGCCCTTTCAGCGGAGACAAAAAGAACAAGCGCTGCGGTTAACGCGAGAAATTTATGGTTGTTCATTATGCCGGGCTAGTTCGACACTGGGAATTGCTGATCGAGTGCGACGTTCAGCATGGATACATTGACCCGCGGTTCGCCGAGAAAGCCCAGATCGGGCCTTTCCGTGGACTGCGCGATCAAAGTTGCCAGTTGATCCATCTGGATATGTCGGGCTTTGGCAACTCGAACGGCCTGTGCCTCGGCGTTCGCAGGACTGATGTGTGGGTCCAGACCGGATGAGGACGCTGTGACCGCGTCGGCCGGAATCGGCGCCATCGCGGTAAACACTAACGGTGCTTTCTCGTCGTTGAACGCCTTGATCAGCTTCACTTCATCGAGCTCGCCCTTCGCGTCTTTGAATTGTTCCAAGGGGATTGATGAATCATACGGAATCTCATTATCCAGGCAATAATGGACGATGCGAAGATTGATGCCATCGAAATCCACGACTTCGTTATTTTTGTCATCCATTTTGGTCGTGCCGCGAAGGAGCTTCGCGCTAGTCGGTCCTAGATTCGAGCCGCTGCTGGCCGTCGCATCATATCCGCTGCCGGCGGACGAGGGTCGCGGATGGAAGTATTCAGGCTTGGAGAACTGTTGGCCAATGAGTTGGGAACCCACAACCTTGCCATTTACTGTGATCAGACTGCCATTCGCTTGCTTGGGGAAAATGATTTGCGAAACACCCGTCATGATCGCGGGATACAGCAGTCCAGTTAACACCGTGAAAGCCACCGTTAAACGAAATCCGGGCCCAAGTTCTTTAAGCATAAGTTCCTCTCAAGGGCGGTGATACACGCCTTTACAGTCACGCTAACCCGAGCGCGACAATGATTCTGTCGATCAGCCAAATCCCCGGGAATGGAACGATGATTCCTCCGAGTCCATAGATTAGAAGATTCCGGCTCAGCATCTGGCCGGCACTAACAGGCTTGTACTGAACGCCGCGCAGCGCTAGCGGAACGAGCGCAATAATGATCAGGGCGTTGAAGATCACGGCCGAGAGCACCGCACTCTGCGGGGAATGCAAGTTCATGATGTTCAGAATCCCTAATTCCGGATACATGGACATGAACATCGCCGGAATGATGGCGAAATATTTCGCGACGTCATTTGCAATGGAAAAGGTTGTAAGGGCGCCGCGAGTAATGAGCAACTGTTTGCCGATAGCAACGATCTCGATCAGTTTTGTCGGATTGCTGTCGAGATCCACCATGTTGCCGGCCTCTTTCGCCGCCATAGTTCCGGTATTCATTGCCACGCCGACATCGGCTTGAGCCAGAGCCGGCGCGTCATTCGTTCCATCTCCCGTCATTGCGACGAGGCGGCCTTCCGTCTGCTCTTTCTTGATGTACTCGAGCTTGTCTTTCGGTGTGGCTTGGGCGAGAAAGTCATCGACGCCGGCTTCCGATGCAATTGCTGCAGCGGTCAAAGGATTGTCACCGGTAATCATAACCGAACGAATCCCCATCGCCCGCAACGAGGCAAGCCGTTCCCTCATGCCGCCCTTGACGATGTCCTTCAAATGCACCAGGCCGAGTACCCTGGAACCTTCGGCAACCGCCAATGGAGTACCACCGCTTCTGGAGATCTGCTCGGCCCGTTCTTTAAGTGCCGGCGTCACTTTACCGCCGTGTTCCTGAACAAAGCCGATGATGGCATCGGTGGCGCCCTTCCGCAGCTTTCGTCCGTTCATATCTACGCCGCTCATCCGTGTGTATGCGGAAAACGGGATGAAGCGGGCCTCGTGTTCGCCGACCTCACGGCCTCGCAGCCCGTACTTCTCCTTCGCCAACACCACGATCGAACGTCCTTCGGGAGTTTCATCGGCAAGGCTGGACAATTGTGCAGCGTCGGCGAGCTCGCTTTCAGCCACTCCATCGACCGTGATGAATTCCACTGCTTGCCGATTTCCGAGCGTTATGGTTCCAGTCTTATCCAACAGCAAAGTATTAACATCGCCGGAAGCCTCGACAGCCTTTCCGCTCATGGCCAGCACGTTGTGCTGCATCACGCGATCCATGCCGGCAATACCTATGGCCGAGAGCAAACCGCCAATCGTTGTCGGAATGAGGCAAACGAGTAACGAAACGAGCACCGCCACAGACGGCGCCGTGCCGCTGCCGACAGCTTGAATGGCATATTTCGCGTAGGGCGGTAGTGTCGCAACTGCGAGCAGAAAAATGAGTGTCAGTCCGGCGATCAAGATGTTCAGAGCGATCTCGTTCGGGGTCTTCTGGCGGACCGCTCCTTCGACAAGAGCAATCATCCGATCGAGAAACGTTTCACCGGGATTCGAGGTGATCTTGATTTTAATATGGTCCGAAAGGACTTTCGTGCCGCCCGTCACTGCACTCCGGTCGCCGCCGGATTCACGAATCACAGGAGCACTCTCTCCTGTGATAACGGATTCATCGACACTGGCGATGCCTTCGATAACTTCGCCGTCTCCGGGAATGAGATAGCCCGCTTCGACGAACACGATATCACCCGCGCGCAGTCGGGATGCCGCCACCATTTCAAACTTGCCATTGGGCAGAATTTTATGCGCCATCGTATCTGTCTTCGTTTTGCGCAGGTTGTCTGCCTGAGCCTTGCCGCGCGCTTCTGCCATGGCTTCGGCAAAGTTCGCGAACAGCACTGTAAACCAGAGCCAGAGTGCGATCTGGATGCCGAACAAGAGCCCACCTGCGCCAGTGACGGAGTCTTTGATCACGAACAAAGTCGTGAGCGCTGCCCCTACTTCGACAACGAACATGACGGGATTTTTAGCAACTATCCTGGGGTTGAGCTTGACGAAAGATTCCTTCGTTGCTCGCCGCAGAATCTCAGGATCAAAGAGGGGCCGCGCGCGAACTCCTTTCGAAATGAGCTGCGTGCCTTCGCCTTTAATTTCGGCCTTGCGTTGTTGTGGAGGAGCTGTAAGTGTTGACATCTCAAAACACCTTCCCGCTGAGCATTTGGAAATGCTCAACTATGGGACCCAGCGAAAGCGCAGGAAAATACGTCAGGGCGCCGACAATCACGATCGTTCCGATGAGTAGAATCACGAACAACGAGCCGTGGGTGGGCAACGTGCCGCTCGTTACCGGAATCAGTTTCTTCCCAGCTAAACTGCCAGCTATTGCAAGCGCAGGAATGATGAAAAGAAATCTCGCAATGAGCATGTCGATGCCAAGCGTCAAGTTGTACCAGGGCGTATTCGCACTGATTCCCGCAAAGGCGCTTCCGTTGTTGCCGGCGCCGCTGGTGTATGCGTAGAGAATTTCTGAGAAGCCATGCGGTCCGTTGTTGTTAATATTTCCAGTGGCCGGCCCGTAGGAGCCATTCCAGTAGCCCCCTTTTTCGAATGACGCGACAGAACTGACAGCAGTGAATCCAAGGATGCACATCGAAGTGGCGAGTATGGCGATGATTGCCATCTTTACTTCCTTTTGTTCGATCTTTTTGCCCACGTATTCGGGTGTGCGACCAACCATCAAGCCGCCGATGAACACTGCGACAATCACATATATCAGCATGCTGTAGAGGCCGGCGCCCACGCCTCCAAAGATGACCTCGTCGGTCTGGATATTGAACAACGGGACAAGGCCTCCAAGTGGTGTAAAGCTATCGTGCATGCCGATGACGGCGCCGCAGCTGGCATCAGTCGTCACAGTCGCAAACAGAGCGGTCATCGCATTGCCAAAACGTACTTCTTTGCCCTCCATATTCCCGCCCGGCTGGGCGAGGTCATATGTCCTCTCCAGACCCAATTTGGCTGTGATTGGATTTCCTCTTTGTTCGGCCCAATAACAGATGAAGGCACCCGCCAGGAACAGCACGCTCATAGTTGCGAATATCGCCCAGCCCTGACGTGTATCCCGCACCATCTTGCCGAATGTATATGTCAGTCCTGCACCCAGACAGAAGATGAGGAGCATCTGCAGAAGATTCGATAAGGGAGAGGGATTTTCGTAAGGATGCGACGAATTCGCGTTGAAAATCCCGCCGCCATTAGTGCCAAGCATCTTAATGGAGAGCTGCGAGGCCAGCGGCCCCTGTTCGATCGTCTGCGAAGTTCCCTCCACAGTTTGGGCCGTAACCGGCGGTTTGAAATTTTGAATGGATCCTTGCCACACAAAGAACAACGCGGCGGCGATGGAAATCGGCAGAAGGATGTACACCGTACATCGCGTTACATCAACCCAGAAGTTTCCTATTGTCTTGGCTGTGTGACGGGCAAAACCTCGGATCATAGCTACTGCCACCGCAATACCAACGGCAGCGGAGACGAAGTTTTGGACTGCGAGCCCGGCCATTTGAACCAGGTAACCGAGGGTCGTATCCGGAGAATAAGACTGCCAGTTCGTATTCGTCATGAAACTGACCGCCGTATTGAATGCGAGGTCTGGAGTCATCGGTGTCGCATTTGCGGGCGCTTGAGGAGTCGAGAAATGCATTGGGTTTAGCGGCAGGAAACCTTGCAACCGCTGCAACGCATAGGGCAACAGAAAGCAGAATGTGCTCAAAGAGATCAGGGACGCGGTGTAACGAACCCAGGTCTGTTCGCCTTCCTCTTGTACTCCGCCCGCCCAATAAATGAGCCGCTCGACCGGACGAAGAATCGGATGAAGGAAAGTCCGCTGCCCTTCAAAAACGCGATACATGAACACGCCCAAAGGTTTTGTAACGGCGAGCACAATCGCGAAAAAGACGAGTATCTGCGCAATACCTAGTACCGTCATCTCACACTCCTCAAAAACGTTCCGGTCGAAGCAACGCGTACAATAGATAAACGAAGAGAAAGACCGCTGTAATTCCGGCTATTGCGTATTCCATTTCATTCTCCTCAGAGCCGCTCGGCGGCTTTGGTGAAGCCCCACATCAGGGCAAAGAAAAGAATCACAACAGCGACGTAGAATAAATCCAACATGATTCACCTCACCTCTTGATGGCTGCGCCCTGACGGGCTTGCATTCGCATCCGCTCATGAGTGCAGCAGCATCACCTGATGCCCTGCTTTCACTAAAGCACTCGCGAGTCTATCTTCGCGCGTTCGCCACAAGCGCTTTTTTGAACCCACAATCACGAGTGATTTCGGTTCAAGGAGACGGCAAAAACCGTCAAACCAGTCTCGTGCATACAACAACTCTGCACTGCCGGGGAGTTGACTTTCTGTCAGTAAATCCCGCAATCGGCGCTCGGAAAATTCCTTATCGATAGGAGGCCGATCCAATGGGCATGGAAACGGAACGATCTGAATATCTACAAGGGAGACGTGCACGTTAAGATCACTGCACACTCCGGCATGTCGCAAGGCAACTGTTGTCAGTTCCGGTGTCGTGTACGGAACCACAACCCATAAAACGCTTGTTGTGATGTCCGACGGCCTTCGCAGACCTATCTCGTGGATCCGCCGAGCGTCAAAGCTGAGTTCGCACGGTTGCGTCTTACTTTTCATATCTGCGCCCTTCAATGTGACTTCGCTGAGGGGTACAGTGAAAATCGCCCGTACCCTTTCTGCAATTTCCGAACCAATTTTGCTGTTCACGCGTCGCCCTCAGTTCGTATTCCAGCGTAGGAGCGAAGACCTGAAGAAGTCATGGAAAAGGCATGAGGAATTCATGAAGGTCGCTGTTGTTAGAGAGGAACTGACAACACACCATCATCAAGCTTTGTTCGATATGCGACAAATAGGCAAAAATAAAGGAGAGGCCGCCTGCGTGGGCCTCTTTTAGTAATCAAGCGGTGAGAAAGGTAACGTGTGGGATTAACCAAACGTGTGTTGAGGTTGCTCGTTTCTCTGGCTGGAGTGATGATCATCACCTACATCGCCTCTAGCGTAATCCCGGTTAACGCAACAACAGCCGGATTCGCATATTTGTTGTTCGTGCTCGTCATAGCGAGTACGTGGGGATTTTTCGAAGCGTCACTTTCCTCAATCGCCTCCACACTTGTCTTCAATTTTTTCTTTCTGCCGCCCGTCGGTACGTTTACGATCGCCGACCCGCAGAACTGGGTTGCCCTCTTTTCGTTTCTGGTGACCTCATTGATTGCGAGTCAACTATCGACGAAAGCCAAACGCCGGGCTCTCGATGCTGTGCAGAGACAGCAAGACCTGGAGCGGCTCTACACATTCGGCAGATCGATATTGCTGATCGGCGACCATGAACCTTTTGCGAAGCAGTTGGCCACTCAATTAGCGGATACTTTTGAGCTCGATGCTGCAGCCCTCTACGAACCACGCGCCGGTGAGATCTACCGTGCAGGGCCTCTCGAATTTGAAGGAATGGATAGCCAACTACGCGAGGCCGTATTGCAAGGCACAACGTTTGCCGATACGGAACGTAAGCGGGTAATAACAGCAGTTCGGCTTGGATCGCATCCGATAGCGAGTCTCGCTTTGCAGGGTGCGCGGATGCCGGACTCCGTGATTCAAAGTGTTGCTAATCTCGTTGCGATCGGTTTGGAGCGATCGAAAGCGCAGGATCTGGCGCGTGAGGTGGAAGTCGCGAGACGTAGCGATCGGCTGCGGACCGCACTTATCGATGCGATCGCGCATGAATTTAAAACTCCACTCACCGCCATCCGGGCCGCAACAACTGGATTGTTGGCCAATCCGGATCAAAAACCCTCAAGCTCAACAGAGATGCTCAAGATTGCCGACGAAGAATCCGCGCATCTGGAAGAGTTGATCGACAACGCTCTCGATATCGCGCAACTGGATAATGATCAAATTGATCTGGACCTGGAAATTTCCGACTTGAATGATGTTATTCGCGAGGTGATTGCCTCAATGAAAACGACGATTGGAGATCGCCAACTGGAATTCATAGCCGATGGAGAAGCGCCACCACTCGCCTTCGATCGAAGATTGATAAAACTCGCGTTCAAGCAGCTTGTCGACAATGCGTTGAAGTACTCGCCTTCAGGAATGCCCATCACTGTTCACTCGTTTCGCAGCAATGGTAGAGTGATTGTTGGAATTACCGACTACGGCAAGGGTATACCCCCTCAAGAGCAGCCTCGGATCTTTGAACGCTTCTATCGAAGCCCGTCGGTGCAGGACCAAATACCGGGCTCGGGTCTCGGCCTGAGTATCGCTCATCGCATTTTGCAGGCTCATGGAGGCGATCTCACTGTCCAGAGTCAACCTGGAGAGACGACATTTAGAATCGCTTTGCCGATCCAAATGAGCGGCTTCGAATCTAAGCCTAGAGTGCACAACGCGACAGCCCAAGTAAACGAGCAGCCATCAAAGGGAGATCGAAGGTGAGTTCTGGTCGAATTCTCGTTGTGGATGATGAACCACAGATCCGCCGCATCATGCGCGAAACGTTAACCACAGCGGGTTACGAAGTGGACGATGCTCGAAATGGCATGGAAGGCCTGGAGAAGGTACGGGACTTTCACCCCGACCTTGTTCTCTTGGACATCAATATGCCGGAGATGGGTGGAGTGGAGGTTTGTAAAACGATCAGGCGCGACTCGAATATAGCGATCATTATGCTCACGGTTCGAAAGTCCGATGCCGATAAGGTGGCTGCACTCGATGCCGGTGCCGACGATTTCATCACAAAGCCTTTCAGCACGCCGGAATTACTCGCCCGCGTCCGCGCGGCACTTCGACGAGTACCCCTGGCTCAGGGCACGAACAAGTTGCAGTTCGGCCAATTGTCTATTGATTTTGGTGCCCGCACAGTCACTCGTGGCACAAAGAGCAGTCATCTCACGCCCAAAGAACTGGATGTGCTTCGTTACCTCACGCAGCATGCGAACGAAGCGGTCTCACATCGCGAATTGCTTCAGTCGATATGGGGTCCCGATTACGGCGATCAAGTCGACTACCTTCGAGTCGTGGTTAAGAATTTGCGAAAGAAGATTGAATCAAGTCCGGAACATCCCCACTTCATAAAGACCGAGCCATGGATCGGTTATCGCTTCGACACCTCGCAAGAGCCTGAGACGATCTGAATCTTCATAAATTCGTCATGAGTTCTCTATGACTTTTTCATCCGGTGCAACAGAGAATGCTTCTGATTGGCCAGTCTTGCCCGTGCTATGGTTGCCGAAGTTGAACTTGTCATGCCCCATCGAACTCCAGACCTTGCCCGCGAAACCAACCTTCACGCTTCCGCGAAAGTGATATATGCAAGGAACTGGGAACAGGGGCTCCGGCGGGTTCTCACCTCAGTGTCCACTGTACTATTGCCGATCCACAGATCATCCTGGCGAGCCACCGAGAAGAGCCTGGCTGGCAGGTTAAGGAAAACCGGCCACCCGATCATTGGATAGACGTGTGACCACAAAAACTTCAAACGAAGCCTGCCTGAGCGTATTCCGGACGACTGAGTTTCATCCTTCCTGCGACTGTCCGGCAAAGATTCGTTTGGCTCATTGTGGGGGCTAAACCATAGTCTTAGAATTGAAAATAGACCATGGACTTAGACTCCCGTCGAGACCCGCAGCGATTGCTCGAAC
>DATFXZ010000378.1:0-6327 GCA_035315305.1 Terriglobia bacterium
GAAGATGTGAGTGAATTGTTCCTGCAGAAAATGTCGAACCTGTGCATTGTCCCGGATCAAGTCTCGTGTTCGTATGAGGAGATCACCAAAATCGAGCTTGCCTGATCGCGCCTTCAGTTCTTCGTATATCCGGACCAGCCCCTGCATTTCGCCCTGCAGCAAGCTCGCGAGATCGGCTCCAGCTTTACGATCAAACTCTTCGAGCGCTGCGCACAACTGATCTTTTGAAGCTATGACTTCATCGCGCGAGTACTTCGAGGAGAAACTCTTGTTGTAGCCTCTTCTGACGTCGCGCAGGTCTTGGGAGAGCGAAAGTAGCAAACCTTCGAGGTGGTCGTAATCCGATCGTCGAAGCCGCGCTTCAAAATCCACGACACATTGCAGGCTCCGACGCAATTCGTTTTTCGCAGACGTACAAGTCGATACCATCCCCGCAAGTTGACTCACCTGCACGACAAGGCTGTCGATTTCACCCTGCCTGTCGAACGGTTCGCGACGCCACGTCGCGGGAAAGTCACGCCATTCAACAAAGTACTGTCCAGCCGCGCGCAGCCTATCGAGTGGGCTTCCCTCTTCACTCGTCCGCACGGATGAAATGCGGCTTAGGATTCGCCGCAGGCCTGGTGACATGTCGCCGAGCGCAGTTTGGATCCAGCTATCAAATGCTCTGGAGTACACGGCAGTTGCCTGGACCTCATCGAGTTCCTCGAAGCCCGGTGGAATACGAGCCTCCACCGGCCTCTGTCGCAAGATCTCCGCGCAGAACGAATGAATAGTCCCGATGCGCGCTTCCTCCAGGCGCTTTAACGCGTCTTCGAGGTGTTGCACCTCCGGTACAGATGACGCCACTGCGCGCGCATTATCGAGCTCCAGACGCAAGCGAAGCCGGAGCTCACCGGCAGCTTTCCGTGTGAATGTCACCGCAACGATGCGATCGACGGTTGTCCGGCCGGTCCGGAGAATAGCCGCGACCCGCCGGACTAATTCGGTAGTCTTCCCCGTCCCCGCGGCCGCCTCAACGATCAGCGTTTCGTCCAGGGACGTCCGGATGCGTTCACGTGCAAGCTGGTCCGGTGTTTTCATGGAATGCTTCGAAGCTGCTCCAGAAGGCGCAGGCGATCGGTTCTCTTCCGTTGAATCCGAATTTCTTCATAAGGGCCGCAAACGATTTTGTAATCGCAGTAGGTGCAGGCATCGGCGCGCGGAGCAGCAGGAACAAATCCCTGCGACAACGATTCGTCGATAACATCGATTACCTTGGACAGGTAAGTGCGAGCTAGATCCGTCACAGCAATTTCATCGAGTTTGTAGCCGGCACGCTGGGTGCAGTAGAAGAGCCGGGTGGCCACCACAGGTTTGCCCAACAGCGTTTCCGCGGCTTGCGCATACAGTAACGGCTGAAGAACTTCACCGTTTCGTGTGAATCCGAACGGGGGCTGTGCTCTTCCGGTCTTGTGATCGGTGACACGAAGGGCGTTTTCTTTTTCCTCCACCATATCGATTGCGCCGCGCACTTGAGTTCCATCAGGAAGGACTATCGGTGGTGAGTGCATTCCGAACGAAAGCTCAAACCATTTTGGAACCCAGCCGTCTTTGGATTCGGCGAGATGTCGAATCCAGCCGTGAATGTCCCAACGGACGCTATCGACTTCGTGTTCCCACACGCGCAGAATCGCCGGTGCCAGCAGATCCTGATATTCGAGCGTCGTTTGTTCGAAAACGTGATTCACGATTGGCATGACCTTCGCTTGGTTCTCGGGCGTGATTGGGAGCAAGTGCATCGACTGCAGCTCCGTTAAAACGCGAAACTGGATTTCATGTATCAATCTGCCCCGTGTCAGGGGATCGAGCCGCTCTAAGGCAACGGCTTCAGGACGCGATTCGAGCCGATGGATCGCGGAGAGCAGAAACCGATAAGGACAGGCGGCGAACTGTTGAAGCGCGGTCGCAGAATACGGACGCTGCTTCGGTTTGTGCTTTTTAAGCGAGTCGAGTGTCCTGCCATCGGGATCGACAATTCCATCCGCATCCGACCACTTCGCATTCCACCGATGCCAGCGGCTCTGAAGCGAACGCTGAAGATTCTGGTTCGCCGATAAAAGGTACCGCGCTGCGCCGCGACGCTCTTCAGCAGGCATTCGCATCAATTTCCGCATGATGGCCAGGTCATACTCGGCATCATCGATCGCGCTTTCGGGAGATTTTGGAGATGGCCATCCGGGTTGTGACTGGGACGCTTCGGCTGCGACACGCTGAAGTTCTTGAAGGTCGGGGACCCGGCCCTTAACAGCGCGGATCACCTCGATCGCATAAAACGATGGTCCACGCGATCGCCCCTGGCCCAGATTCATTCGTGGATATGAAATGCACAGCTTGTTTTCCGCCGCTGCTGCTGCGGTGTGCAAAAGCAGCCGTTCTTCGGCGATGCGTTGAACCTGTACCGGCAAATTGTCGCTGATAGTTTGACGGTCCGCATCGAGCAGGAGTGGATCTTCGAATGTTTTCTTCGGAAAGAGGTCTTCTCCAAGTCCCGGCAGAAACACGGTGTGGAATGCCAGGCCCGCGGCTTCTGAAATGGTAGCTACGAAAACCTTTCCGTAACGCCGTTCTGCCGGCTCGGTGCGAAGAAAAGTAAGTCTGTTGGTTAGCACTTCGCGCACTTCGTCGAGAGTCACTGGGCCGACGCTCGCCATCGGGCGCAATTCCCCTAGAATCGAAAGAACAGCTTCAGGCTGGCGAAGCGCCATCGCGCTCAGCCGTTCCAGGGACTGAAGCCAGTCGGCCCAGAGAGCGCTCTTCGGAAAGCCATCCAGAAACTCGATCAATGGAAGAGCGAAATTGCGAAGGTGCTGCAAGCGTTCACGTTGACGTTCCACTCGCGCGAATCGCGGTTCGTCTTCGCCGCGAAGTTCCTCGATTTGCTTTTCGAACTCCCGCTCCAGGCCATCGATCCTCCGTGTCCAGCGGTCGCGTCCGCCAATCACTGCCGCATCGACAAGCAGACGCTCCCAGTACCGCGGCGTTCGCAGCTCGGCTACGGCACTTCGGTTCTCACGTGGTCCATCATCCGCTGTCCACCGTCGATTTGATAACTCGGGAAACAACTCGCCCTGGACCGGAACCCACGCCGGATCTCGCTTTGGCGGTTCACCCTTATCGTCGGGCTCAGGAACTTGACCGAGCGACAAGTACTCGGCGAAACGTGACGCAGACAGTCCTTCGGCCGCACATGCGAGCAAAGCCAGAAGTGCGCGGCCCGCCGGATTCGGTCGCCGGCTGCCACGCGTAAAGAATGCGGGTATGCCGGCGCGGCGGAGCGCATCTTCGACCAATGGCTGATAAGCCTCGGGATTTCGAAGGAGAATCCCTATCTTGTCAAACGGCACGCCAAGTTCAGCGGCGTGGTGAACGGATCGAGCAATCTCCACGCACTCGCGTGCTTCGTCTGTGGCGGATCTAAAATCCACCGTGTTATCGCCATCGGTTTCGGACGGCGTGAACGTCGAGAAGATATGCTCACGAAGCCGATCCAGCGCAGTTGAATCGGAGTTCCCGGCATCTTCACTTTTTATGTCGAGGACGTGCTGGAAGAATACAAGCGATTTCTCGTCGCGCGGGCTACAGACGGCCAGCACGGCGCCGGCTCGATCGGCCAATGACCTTAAGAACGCACGCTGCGCTTCCGAACGCGGTGCCACATCCAGCAAAAGCAGGGGAAACCCATGAAAGCGATGTTGCACATCGCTGACGACCACAGCCGCCGTCCGGTAGATCTCCGCGGAATCCGCCAGGCCGGCGTCGGAGAGATATTGCTCATATGCAGAAGCGAGCAAGGCCAGATCGATTCCGGCGGGACCTACTCGGCGGAGGGCGTCGACCTCAATGTTATTCA
This sequence comes from Terriglobia bacterium, assembly GCA_035315305.1. Lineage (GTDB taxonomy): Bacteria > Acidobacteriota > Terriglobia > 20CM-2-55-15 > 20CM-2-55-15 > 20CM-2-55-15. Next base: position 3,893 of record DATFXZ010000378.1, read on the forward strand.
GGCGCAGTTCAGTGAGCGTCGATGCTAGAGCATGGGAAAAGCCGGGCGCTGTGGCAACAGGTTCAAACCACTGCAGACCCGATCTGCCTCGACATTCCTGAACTGCACGTGCAGCAAGGGCGTCCACCGCGATCCCATCCAGGACGGATTTGCCCGAAAGCGCCAATGGTGGAGATGCAATCTCGATAGCCAGGGCGCCAAGGCTGAATCGATGAATCCCGAGGGAGCCGGCAGTCTTGAGGCAAAAACGACGGGCTAACTCATCGGCCGCCATGCGAGTGGCGGAAACAATGAGTACTTCCTGTCCGGTTACGGTCTCGAGGAACTCTTCAGATGCGTTCAGCCGGTCTCGTACAGCTAGAGCGGTCACGACCCGACGGGATACGTTTGCCATATGACGTATGAGACGTGTAGGGGTATTGAATAGAGTTGTGAAAGTATTCCCCTCCTCGTGAGGAGGGGAATATATATCAAACAGCTTTCTAAAATACTGCCGATAGTAGCTTCTCCGCCTATCAGCCCGCCGCACCGGCCGTGCTAGGATCGACGGATGACAAACCTACAGGAGGAGGAGTGATGACTCGACGAGTTCTCGTCTGTTCGTTAGTTTTGGGCGTGATGACAACAGTCGCCGCCTACTCGCAGGCGCCCGGTGCTGCGAACCGTGCGGCGATTGAGAAGCAGATCGTTGCGAATGAGCGGGCAATCAACGATGCGGTTGCAAAGGGCGACATGAAGACATTTCACAGCATCGTCGCCGCAGACGCAGCCGGCGTTGACACAGGCGGCATCACCAGAGTCAATGCGCCTGATTTCGACAAAATGATGCAGTCGGCCAAAATTCAGTCCTGGAATATGGACGGTTCACAATTTTATTGGATCGATGACAACACAGTCGTGCACATGTATCGCTGGACAGGTAAAGGGACCTTCGGAGGACAGCCGGTTCCCAGCCCGGTATGGAGCTCGACGGTGTGGACCAATAAGGGCGGCAAGTGGATGGCCGTATTCCATCAAGAAACTGTCGCAATGGCGCCCCAAACCCCGGCGCCGTCCCCAGCCAAGAAGTGATTCGAACCGGCTATGAAATTGCTCGTTAAACATCGACATTGATTCTCCTTGTAGATTCTCCGTTTGGAGAGGGCGCCGGCTTGCCACCGGCGCCTGATTTCTTCGGGGCAATCCGTCGACAAGTCTTCGCGCGGTGAACGGTTTGCACTGCTGGGAACCCGAATTCCATCTTTTCTTACCGCGCTACCTAAGGTATGGTAGGCGTACCCGATCTGAATGTTAGGAAAGAGAAAGAGCCTGTCCCTTCAATGTCGGATAAGCAAATCATCATTGCATCGCTCCGCCGGGTCGAACGGAGAATTCGAGCGGATCGGTTACTCACCGAACTGACGCTAGGCGCTACTTTCTTTCTCGCCATCCCACTCTTGCTAAAACTCTGGGATCTTGTTGAGCCGTTGCGAGGGGTAACCATCGGGATCATTGGCGGTATATGGGTACTACTTTTCGGGGCGTTCGCCGTCTGGCGGATCGCGCAAAAGGGTACGTTGGAAGAAGCGGCGGCTTCCGCAGATACGCGCGCTAACTTGAGCGATGAGCTGAAGACCGCCTTCTGGTTTATTCATAATCCGCGGCGTTCCGAATGGGTTGATGCGCAGATCCGGCGCGCAGCAGGTAATGCGCGGAATTTAAATCTGGAGAGCTTGTATCCGCGGCAGATTCCCCGAACGTTTTATATTGCAGCCGGGATGATCGTTCTTTTCGTAAGCCTCAACTTCGTACCGCTGCCATGGAATCACAACTGGCTCACCCTGCAGGCTGCGCCGGCATTCGCGCTCACGGACAAAGAGGAAGCCATTCTGAAACAGACCGAAGAGTTGCTGCGCAAAGCAGAGAAACTCAAGAAGTCAGAACTCGCGGCTCAGGTCGAAGACATCGTGGAACAACTGAAAGAAGGAAAGATCGACGCCCAGCAAGCTGCGCAGATGTTGGATCAGTTACAAAGCCAGCTCGAGGAAGGAAACCTCGACACTGCCAGCATCAATGAGGGTCTGGAAGAAATGGCGAAGGACCTCCAACAGTCGGATCAGCTTGAACCCACGGCCAACGCGATGGAAGGTAAGCAGCTGAACCTCGCCGCGGACGAACTGCGCAAGCTTGCGGAGAAATTGGGTTTGAATAAGCCGGAAGCATCGAAAGAAATGCAGAAGAGCCTCCAGCAGGCGGCAGAGAATAGTCGTCCGGGACTTGAAGAACTTGCCAAACTGCTCAAGGAAGCGGCTGAAAATTTGAAGAACGAACAGCAACAGTTGGCTCAGGAGTCGTTGGATGGCGCGGCTCAAGAACTCGAAAACATCCAGCAGAGGCTCGATAACCAACAGCTCAAAAACATGGCCAGCCAGCAGATCCAAAATTTAAAGGATTCG
>DATFXZ010000379.1:0-6378 GCA_035315305.1 Terriglobia bacterium
AACGCCGATCCCAACTACCGAATCCAAACGGGTCAATCTCAACTGTTACAGGTGGCGGAAGCACTGTCGCGGCTTATACGAGACGCCGATCGCAGCATGAACAGCAATTCGCCACGGACACGTACGGGGCGATGGAAAAATTGCCGCGCTATTGCTTAATAAGTGCGGAGCAGAACGTCTGGTTTGTTTGAGTTTGAACGCAGGAGAAACCGACGACGGTTCCGTGAAGTGCCCAGCTGCGAAAAACATCAAGGAGTATTTATGCATGCAGATGGACGGCGCAGTAAATCCCCTCCCTGCCTTGGGTAGGATTTGCTCGATTAAAATTCTTTTAACAAACCTCGTGTATTTTTTAATCACCAATCCCTCTCCTACTCTTAGAAGCGTAAGCAAACTGAACATCACCGCCTGTACTCTTTCGAGCGACATTCGACTGCGTTGATCGGCAGAGCCGTATGACACGATCGCGCCATTTTTCTATTGCTGAAGAATTTCGGATGGTGATTCGCGCACCATCTATTCGTGGTGTGGCGGTGTCTTGCAAATGGCCGCCGATCAAGATTGTCGCTACCGTAGAAACTAAGGAGACTCAGATGAATACAAAATTCTTCCGCTTGGGCTTCGGCTTGTCTGTTTGCTTGATAGTAGTAATGTTCTCCAGCGTGGGGTACGCAGACGACCACACACAGGACGGCGTGATACTGATTAACCAGGAAAATGCCTTAGCAGGGAATATTAACCGAGACGATGAGCCAGGCTTTCCCGTGACAATCCGTACGTCTGGAAGCTATCGTTTATCGAGCAATCTCACAGTAGAGCATGCTCCTCTCGGCACGGATGCTATTGATATATTTGTCAATGATGTCACGATCGATCTCAATGGCTTCAGTATAACTGGTCAGGGGCCCGGTTTCGGTCATGGCATTGCCTACGCAGGTGGAGCACAACTTCGCGGCATTGTTATTCGCAATGGAACAATTCAGCGCTTTTTGGGGGGGCATCGATCTCTTTACGACCACGCAGGCCATTATCGAAAATATAACCGTCCACGATAACGTCTATGGGATTCTCACCGGCGACAACTCGATAGTCAGATCGAGCAATGCTTTTGGGAACAGCGGGATAAGCAATGGCGCGATATTCGTCGGCAAGAATTCACTAGTTATCGGGAACAATGCTTCCGGCAACGGCGGTACCGGGATTTTCGCCGCTGACCGAACTGGGATTGGGAATTCAACTGTCAGCGGGAACACTGCTTCTAACAACGATTTCGGGATAGTTGTTGGCAAGAACTCAACCGTCAGCGGGAACACTGCTTCTGGCAATACCTTTAATGGCATCGACGTTGACTGTCCTAGCAGTGTCGTTGGGAACACCGCGCAGAATAATGGCAGCAGGAATATAAGCCCTTTAGTAAACTGCACTAGCGCGAACAACAGTCCCGCTCCGTGACGTGAGTGGTGTTTTCAGTGGATCGTTTTCTAGTGGATGCGTGTTCCACGGCGAACGCGCACCTCCGAACCGTGCTTTCAGACGCTTTCGCCCTGAAACACAAACAACCGGAGGAAACGCTGTTTTCACGCCCCCACTAACCGTTTCGCGAGCCCACTCAGAAGCGAATTACCAGCCGGCTCGATCGAGTATGCCTTGAGGCTTCGCGGCTGCTTTCGCCTAGCGCGCCTGCTCCTGCTTCTCCTGATCCTGTCGATACTCTCTCGTGCGGAATTCGTTTTCTAGCCGTTTCGCCAAGTTGTGGTAATGCACGCGGGCCTTTTGCAGCTTTTCTCCGGCCGCCTCGACAAGCGCCCAGGCCGCGGCCGCCTCATCGACAGCCTTTTTGTACGCACTCATCCCAGGTTTGAATGATTCGTCATAGCCGGCGGATGCCCGCGCAATCTTACGATCCAGAACTGCGAAGGCGTTCAAACACTCTTCGTAGTCGATGCGCACCTTCGTGGGACTCAAGTCGAACGTAGGAAGCATACCGGTTTGGCAACTATGGGCCAGGCGCCCTCGCACGGTCGAGATCACGTTTTCGGATGGCGCGCTGTTCGTGTCCGTGGAAGGTCGCGAGCGGCGCCGCCTCGTTTCGCAGTCGGAAACCCGCTTTTCCGGCTCCGGACTGGCGTACGATTTCGTCATCGAAAAGGGGGTCGTGACGCGCGTGATTGAGGGCCACATCTCCGGCGACTACCCGCTCGAACGACAGAAATAACTATGCGAATTCGCAGGCATTTTGTCCCACTGTATAACGCGTCAGGCCTGCGTGCCTTGCTTCATAGAAGGAACAGACTCAATTTGTTTCTTAGGAAAAGGGAAATCTGAGGCAAATTCCGAAGCTGTACTCAGGAACCATTGTGATTGACCAGGTGGCCCTAGCAGTCCAGCACGCTAGGAATCAGCGATTTGCAGCGCCCGTTGAGAGAAATTGGAACCAATTTGATTAACGGTAATTAAGTGGGGATTGTTCCGGCCCCTAATAAGGTCGCCTGCTCAACCACAAATGGTTCTGAATAGAGCCACCCAATTTGCCGCAGATTTCTTTTTTATTAGTAGGACATAGTGTGGATGCTGCACAGCCGTTTTCCAACTCCGGAGGACGCATCAATGAAGGCCAGTGCTATTGCTACAATGAAATAGTGTTGCTCCAGCTTCACACCCGCTTTCATCGAGTGTGGGCATAGGAGGCCAGTCGTGCGTAGCTTCGCATGGATCGTTTTGCTCTGCGTGCTTGCTCATTTCACGCAGTCGTTCATCAGCGCGGGCGAGCAACAGCGCAGCATCGCAATCGTTAAAGCCGCTGATTTGCCCAGAGAGGCGCGCCAAACGATTGTACTGATCAAGAGCGGCGGTCCCTACCCGTACAAGAAGGATGGCTCAGTCTTCGGCAACTTCGAAGGACTACTGCCGTTACATGAGCGCGGCTACTACAAGGAGTTCACGGTGCCAAGTCCCGGTTCTCGGGATCGCGGCGCCCGCCGAATAATCCTGGGGAAGGATGGCGAGTTGTACTACACGGACGACCATTATAAGAGCTTTAGGCGAGTGCGTGAGTGACAGGAGAAGAGATGGCATGGAACCGATGACGAAACAGCTCCCCGACGCACAGCAGTGCGGACTGTATCAGTTGGTCGGCTCACCTGAAGAAGTCGAGCGCGCTGCTAAAGAGGCTGGACTCGCGGTTTTTCGAATAGATATCGGCCATGCACACAACAAGAAGGATTTCCTGACCCAGGTAGCTAAGGCGCTAAGTTTTCCCGACTGGTTCGGTGGCAATTGGGACGCACTGTACGATTGCCTTACCGATCTCGACTGGTTGCCCACGAAAACTGGACACGTTCTTGTTTTCGAAAAGAGTGATCATTTCTGCGCCAGCCACAAAGAGTTCGACCCAGCTAAGGCAGTCCTAGTTGACACAGCCGAATACTGGAAGGCACAAGGACGACCATTCTGGGTGTTACTTGAGGTGTCCAAGGGATTGGATTGCGGTCTGGCCAAGTGGCCGACGTAGTAGCATCTGGGAAACGGCATTTTGTCCCAACTTATAACGCGTCAGGCCTGCCGGCCTTGCTTCATAGAAGGAACAGGCACACTGAAGAGTGGTAAAAAGGAGTCCTTCGGGAAGCCTTCGGTTTTCAGTTGGTTCCTTCTACGTCCAATTGAGTTCCTTAGGAAAAAGGAAATCTGAGGCAAATTCCGAAGCTGTACTCAGGAAACGATCTGCAGAGCCGATCGCGAGCTGGTCAAAATGTCATCTGATTACTTCGTGCGATTTCTCTTTTGCAGGAGGCGCGACATGTAGCGATTGGTACCACTACCGACCGGTCTGACGCTGTTCCAGATGGCGCGCCACATTTTCCATGAGCCATCCGGCTGCTGCTTCCAGATTGTAAGCATGCGGCCGTTGTCACGTATTCGGGTTTCACCTTTCATCGGAGTAATGGCAATCATGTAGGTGGTATGTTCGATTGCCAATTCGCCGCAGATGGTCAACTCACGTTCCGGCTCGGTGATCGCTGTAATGCGGAAGTACTCAAAGTAGTCTTTCCACCAGTCCTCCACCTCTGCAGGTCCATACAGGGACGTGTCATTCGGAGGCATCCAGACCGTTTCAGCATCTAGGAGCGACACAAGCTTGTCGATATCGCGAGCTTTGACTGCATCCCAGAAATACTGACGAGCGGCAACTAGCGGATCGCTGATCTTTGAGGATTGGGTGCTCAAGATTGAAAAATTGTACACCCCCCGATTCGCGGCGGACTCTATTTTGTTATGTCGTAATCTCGGGCTGCCGTGCGGAAGAACAGAACGATTCACGGTACCTCGTGCTTGAGCTTGTCGAAGGTGACACGCTGGCCGAACGCATTGCACGAGGTCCGATTCCTATCGTTGCAGCTCTGCACATTGCAAAGCAAATCGCCCGAAGCGCTAGAAGTAGCCCACGAGAAGGGAATTGTGCATCGGGATCTGAAACCGGCCAACATCAAGATCACACCGCAAGGCACTGTCAAGGTATTGGATTTCGGACCAACAGAGATACCAATAGAGATAAGTCCAGTCGACCTACGCAATGCTGCAGGAAAGATTTTTTCTACACCTTACCGGTCGTCTAGTCACTAAGTCATCGTTGACGGCCGAAATTTACAGACGAACTGTCGCGCTTCATCCAGCGTATCGAAAATGTGGAGAACTTCGCGGATTCTTGTCCATTCCCAAAGAAGGCGCACGCGTTCGGTGGGGTTGACGAATGCCAATGCGCCGTTCTCCCGGAGTATCGACGTGTGGGCGCTGATCACTTCCCCGCAGCCGCTCGAATCGAGGTGAGGCACTTCGGAAATATCGATCACAAATCGCCGTATGTCCGACTGAAGCTTGTACAGCACATGCTCGCGAAGGCGGAAAAGAGACCCGTCATGAATCATTCGGCCGGAGATCTTGATGAAATCGACGTTGTCTCGCACTTCCGAGGTAAATTGCACGCGCCAACGGTACTTCCAGACTCTATTCGTGTCAAGATTCGTTGCGTTCTCAAACCGGCTCATGCGCGGCGAGGTGTATGGCGTAACCACTCTCCTGGCGACTCGGTCGAAAGAAGGTCGTTCCGCATTAACCTCAAGCAAAGGCGTCCTCACTCGTCAGACGAGCAGTTGAACTTCTGCCGCAACGCCTTCACCCTTCGCAGCCGTTCCTCATCCGACAGGCCGCGTCGTCTTTGTCTTCTCCAGACAGCGCTGGATCGTCCTCCGACAGGCGTCCACTATCAGATTTCACGCAGCGGCGGCGCCTGGCCCATCTGGTCACCGAATGGCAGTGAGTTGGTCTACAGGATGAACATCGGAAGCTCGCCGAAAATGAACGTTGTAACGATCACGACGAAACCCGCGCCCGCGTTCACCAGTGAGAAGGAATTGACCCTGCAGGGATTCGTCCTCGTGGGGAACTATCGCGAATGCGACATTGCCGATGACCGGGGAGGATCGCAAACCGGTCGTCCTGCTAAACTCGCCTTCAGTGAAAGATCAAGAGCATTTCTCGCCTGATGGTCGCTGGATAGCCTTCAATGCCGACGATTCGGGACGATTTGAGATCTACGTCATAGCGTTTCCTGTTCCGGGTCGGCCGATCCAAGTATCGACGAACGGTGGCGTTCAGCCTCGTTGGCGGCGGGATGGGAAGGAAATGTTCTACCTAGCCCTGGATGGGAAAATGATGTCGCTTGAGGTCCGATCGAGTTCCACGTCGCCTATCGAGTTTGGTTCGCAGAAAGCCCTGTTCGAAACTCCATTGAGGTTTTCCTAATCCTGAAGTTGAACAATATGACGTCACCCGCGACGGCCAACGTTTCATCGTGATTAGCCCGTCGGAGGAAGACGTGCTGGGCCGCATGAATCTTCTCATTAACTGGACCTCTTTTCTCAAGAAGTAATTAGTCGCTGAACTGGAGGAGGCTCACTTTTGACCGAGCGGCCACAAGAGGCCAGCACGCTGGGAATCAGCGATCTGTGGGCGGTGCCAGCCTTAGCCTTCCAGTTGTGTAGCGTTGCGTCGCCTGCACTAAAGCCACTCAAATTCGCGGACTTTTGAAGCAAATTCCGAACCGATTTCGGCAATTGACAGGCAAGGCTAACTCTTGGATTGTTCCCGCAGAAACGCTAGCGTGTGGGTAACGCATTCGTCTGCGTTTGCAGCCGCGATGTGATACGCGTCGCTCTGGATAACGACGAGACGCGAATTTGGAATCAGTCTCTGGTAGGCTCGCGCCTTCTCGACCGAATGCATTTTTGATTGGTCGCCGGTGATCACTAACGCGGGCGCCATGATGCGCTGCAGCACGCCTTCTTTGGCCAGATCAAAATTCGACATGGCTTTGTTGAGGCC
>DATFXZ010000380.1:0-3576 GCA_035315305.1 Terriglobia bacterium
CCCAGCTGCCAACACAAGTAGACTACCCGGCCTCCGCGCATGTATGGAAAATCGCACAAGCCGCGATCCGCGTCCTTCAGCAAGACACCCATGTCTTTGATTTGGTGAATCCAAAACATAAGCTGCGAAACGGATTCGACATATTCGACGCCAGACCTGCTGTGCCCGTCAAACGGCGCGTTGTCCCGAGCTTTCTGAACGTCAGGGTTCAGTTCTCGAACGTGGTTCCATTCCTTGCCGATTACAGTAAGTAATGATCGAAGCCGAGGCAGTAAGCTTTGAGCTTCAGCCAAGGTAAAGATGCGCTCGTCCATATCCGGTCTGCATCGTCCTAATGTTCTAACCAACGCTCTGCCTCTATTGCCGCCATGCAACCATTGCCGGCAGCAGTAACTGCCTGCCGGAAAACGGGATCCTGAACGTCACCACAGGCGAAAACGCCGGGAATATTCGTTCGCGTCGAATCCGGTTGAGTTTTGATGTAGCCCTGCGCATCAAGATCGATTTGTCCTTTGAAGATTTCGGTGTTTGGATTGTGGCCAATAGCAATGAACAGACCATCAACTTTCAATTGCAAGGAGTCGCGGGTCTTCACATTCCGTAGCTTCAGAGCTTCCACACCATTTTCCTTACTGCCAAGTACTTCCTCAACGACGGTGTTCAAAACGAATTGGATTTTCGGATTCTTTAATGCTCGGTCCTGCATGATCTTGGATGCCCGCAGGACTTCACGCCGGTGAATCACCGAGACCTTAGTAGCGAATTTCGTCAGGAATGTGGCTTCTTCCATCGCCGAGTCGCCGCCTCCGACAACCGCGATTTCTTTACCGCGATAGAAGAAACCGTCGCAGGTCGCGCATGTCGAGACCCCGTGGCCCATTAATTCAAGTTCTGTTTCAAGACCGATGAGCTTCGCCGACGAACCGGTGGAAATAACAACGGTTTTCGTTGAGACTTCCTGATCCCCGTAGTAAACGCGGAATGGATGTTCTTTTAATTTCACAGCATGGACGTAGCTACTGACAACTTCAGCTCCAAAACGCTGCGCCTGCTTCCGCATTGCGTCCATCAAGTCCGGTCCCATGATGCCGTCCGCAAATCCAGGATAGTTTTCGACCAGCGTCGTCAACGTGAGTTGTCCACCGGGCTCCTTTCCTTCAATGAGAAGCGGCTGAAGATTGGCCCGCGCGGCGTAGATGGCGGCCGTTAGGCCTGCAGGACCCGATCCAATGATGACCATGTTTCGCATGAAAGCTCCCACTCTTGGTTGAGAGTTCTTAAATTACCACACCTCCAAATCGGCTAGATTTTGGAACGGACCGATTTTTTCAGCATTTTTAAGTTCCCACTGGTGTTTGAAAGCCTTAGGATGAGGCCCTGATCCGCGGCTGAATCAGAGAGACGATCGTGGAGAATCCGAGCACTGATCCGACGGTTCTCGCAGGAAGCGATGACCTGACGGGCAAAGCAGTTGGACGTTTTCAAATTACAGCGCTTGTCGGCAAAGGGGGAATGGGCGAGGTGTATCTTGCCGAAGATTCCCTTCTCAAAAGGTCAGTCGCTCTTAAACGTGTATCCGCATCCCTCCGCTCGAATCCACAATATCGGGAACTTCTCTTAAAGGAGGCCGCGCGAGCCTCGCGGCTGAATGACGAACACGTCGCCCACGTGCACGATGTCTTAGAACATCAGGGCGAAATCTTCGTCGTGATGGAATATGTCGAAGGACAGAGCTTGCGCCAGCGGACCGGCAAACCGCTCCCCCTGAGCGAATTCTTACCGATCGCTGTGCAGTGCGTAGAAGCCTTAGTCGCAGCACATCAAAGCGGAATTGCGCACCGGGACATAAAGCCGGAAAACATCATGATCACAGCCAAAGGGCGAGTGAAAGTCTGTGATTTTGGCTTGGCGCGGCAGGGCAGTTGGACCCAAGACACAGCCGCGGTGGATAAGACGCCCACGACAGCATTGCGCGGTACTCCCGCTTATATGGCGCCTGAGGCACTCCTGAACCGGCATCCCGATTTTCGTGCCGACATGTTTTCGCTGGGAATCGTTTTTTACGAACTGCTCGCGGGGCGGCAACCGTTCCGCGATGACGATAATCCCATCGCCACGGCCGATCGCATCATTCACGCCGAACCCGAGCCTCTTCTCCAGATTTGCCCTGCTCTGCCGAAAGCTCTTGGCGACATCGTTGCTAAGATGCTTCGCAAAGACCCTGAGGAACGCTACGCAAAACCGTCTGAACTGCTCCAGGATCTAAAACGCATCGACCTCGGCTCCTCAAGTGATCAGAAAAGGCGATTCGGGATTCTCACTCCAGTGCTCGTACTGATGCTGATCGCGCTGTCGATCGCAGTTGTCATATTAAAAAATCGAAAGCCGGCCCCATCGCCGGATCTGCCCATGCAGCCGATCTTGGTCGTACTGCCGTTCCACACCATTGGAGGCGCAACCGAAAGCCGGTTCTATTCGGATGGATTGACGGAGGCCGTGACTGCCGATCTGGCGAGGCTCGCTGATCCGGCCTACGCGCGTGTGGTCCCTGCATCGGAGATTAGAAATAAGCGAGTCGGTGATGGTCAAGAAGCCCGGCGACAATTCGGAGCCGACCTGGTTCTTGCTGGCACGCTTTACCAATCGGACTCGACGATTCGTTTCACGTACTCGCTGTATGACGCTGCAACGCTGCGTCAATTTAAGGCAAACACGATCGGAATCAATTCTTCGAAGGCTTTTGAACTAGAAGATCAATTGGTTGATGCCGTACTAGCCGCAATCGGCAGGCCCGGAAAGTCTCCGCTCCGTCCCGTTGCTGGCAGTCATCGAACATCCACGACGGCCGCATACGGCCTGAATCTGCAGGGCCGAGGGTACCTTCAAAATACAGATGCAGCGGACCATCTGCAAACGGCGATGCAGTCGTTTCAACGCGCGTCCGAATTAGATCCCAGTTACGCAGCAGCGTACGCAGCACTTGGTGGCGCTTATTGGTCTAAATATCAAGCAACGAAGGAGCCTGTTTGGATCGAACTGGCTAGAGAAGCGTGTGAAAAGGCGGATAACCTCGACACCAATGCTGCTCAATCGAAAATCTGCTTGGGAACCGTAGAGTCGGGCACTGGGCAGTATGAAAGAGCGGCTTTGGATTTTCAAATCGCTCTCAAATTGGATCCATCCAACGATGATGCCTATCTAGGCCTGGCAGATGCTTATGAGAAATTTGGGAATTATGAAGCTGCAGAAAGGACGCAGCGACAGGCGATCGAAATAAACCCCGACTACTATCTGGGCTATTCGCGCCTCGGCCAGTTTTATCTGCGGCGCGCTCGCTACGATGATGCGGCGGCTCAATTCCAAAAAGAAATTACTCTGATTCCAAACAGTGAACTGGCTTACAACCGAGTCGGCGCGGCATACATATACCTCGGCCGCTATGACGATGCGATCACGGTTCTGCAAAAATCAATCGCTCTGCGTCCAACATTCCAGGCGTTGTCGAATCTCGGCAGCACTTACTTGCGGTTGCGGAAATTTGATGATGCAGTGCCCATTTTTGAAAAGGGCACGCAG
>DATFXZ010000381.1:0-2692 GCA_035315305.1 Terriglobia bacterium
CGAGCGGAGATCTCATCCAGTTTGCGAAATGCTATGACACTCAGCTGTTCGGCGGGATGCGGCGCGCTAGGCTCGATCAGATCTTTCATGTGCCACATTCGCCGCGCGAGGTCCGGTTCCGCGACGATCCACCCGCATCGAAGGCCGCTCAACCCATATGCTTTCGTCAGACTGCTCGTGCAAACGAAATGCGTTCCATGGCGGATCGCAGAGGTCCGCTCGCCATACATACATTCCAAGTAAACTTCATCCACCAGTACGCGGGCGCCGCCACGACCGGCAATTTCAGCGAGACTTTTCAAATCCGGTTCGAGGAATCGGGCGCAGGTCGGATTATGCAAATTCGTGACGACAATCAGACGTGTGCGATCGGATACAAAATCCTCGAGACCGCTCTGACGTGGAAATCGCTTTATCTCGGCGCCGAGATACAGTGCAGCTGCCAACAGTGGCTCATACGCGGGATACTCGATGAGCACCTCGTCGCCAGGCTGGATGAGGACGGCCATGGCGATGAAGTTTGCCATCGATGTACCCGACGCCGAGACGACGCATTCCGGCGGCACACCGCAGTGTGCAGCGATGGCCTCTTGCAGCGGCTCGAATCCATACAAGCCCGGCCCGTTGATTTCGATGTCTTCGATGCGTGCTCCGAGTTGAAGTAGCGGATAGGGCAAAACACCACTCGCCGCCAGGTTGAATCGTGCAGGCTTTCGCGTTTTTGCCCATTGAAGGTATTTCGAACCGGACGCCTGTCTCATGCAACGGAATTGTAATCGTGTTAAGGTCATTAGGGATCATTCCTGAATGATCAAGCGAAAACCTATACAGACCCTGATTCGGATCTGCGGAACTCTCCTGATTGTCGCCGGCATCACATACGCATACTTCTTCCTATTTAACGAAGCAAACAGCACCACGATTGCGATGACGTTCTTGCTCGCAACGTTGGGTATCGCGACGGCATGGGGACTGCTCGAAGCCATCATCGCCTCAGTGGCGGGCGCGGTATGTTTCAATTTTTTCTTTCTTCCTCCGCTTTTTACTTTTTATCTTGCCGATCCGCAGAACTGGGTGGCTCTGTTTGCTTTTCTCATCACTGCCGTTGTGGCTAGTCAACTGTCCACCAGCGTGAAACAACGCGCATTCGAAGCGACTCGGCAGCGGGAGGAGATGGAACGGCTATATGAGCTCAGCCGCGCCTTGATGCTGGTGGACGAGCGTTCCGCTACCGCGGGTCAGATTTCGCAGCACATCGCACAGGCATTCGACGTCGATGGAGTTGCCGTTTTCGATCGCGTCACGGATCACGTTTACCGAACGGGCGCGATCGATCTCCCAATTTCCGACACAAAGCTCCGTGACGCAGCGTTGCAGAACACGGCTTCTTACGATACGGCGGCGAACTTGTCTGTCCTGCCGCTCAGCCTGGGTCATGAACCCGTAGGCAGCATGGCTATTTACGGGGGTTCAATGTCCGATACGGCCTTACAGGCCATCGGTAACCTCGCTGCCATTGCCATGGAGAGAGAACTGGCCGAGGCCACAAGACGCCGGATGGAAGCAGCACGGGAAAACGAAGCAATGAAGTCCATGCTGCTTGATGCTCTCGCACACGAATTCAAAACGCCGTTGACATCAATTAAGGCGGCGGCTTCGTCGATCCTCGATGAAGGACCGCCTGCACAAAAAGAGTTGATCACCGTTATTGAGGAAGAAACCGACCGTCTCGATTCGCTCGTCAGTGAAACCATCCAGATGGCGCAGATTGAGGCGGGTGATTTTCATCTTGAAAGACGCGCTCAACGGGTGGCTGATCTGATTTCGGCGGCATTGCAGAAGCTACGTATCCTTCTGGAGGACCGCCAGGTTCAGGTCGAAACGGAAAGAGACCTCCCCGAGGTCATGGCGGATGCTGAACTCATCGGCCTCACAATCCGCCAGCTGTTGACAAACGCACTGAAGTACGCGAACCCGGAATCACCAATCATCGTCAAAGCGCAGGCCGCCAAAGGGGTCGTGACGATCAGCGTTAAGGATTTGGGACCTGGAATCTCACCGACAGATCAGAAACGCATCTTCGAAAAATACTATCGGGTAAAGGACAATACAGACCGTATTCCAGGAACTGGAATGGGTCTGGCAATCGCGCGAAACATCGTCGAGGCTCACGGCGGTAAGATCTGGGTCGAAAGCGTGCTGGGACAGGGATCGGAATTCCACTTCACACTGCCGGGCATTGAGAAAATGGCGGGAGAGAAAGCATGAGCGCTGGAAAGGTTCTCGTGGTCGATGACGAACCGCAGATCCGCCGGGTGATGCGCGTCATCCTTTCCGGTGAAAACTATGAAGTTGTCGAAGCCCGGTCCGGCGAATCGGCGCTGCTGCGCTTTCGCGAATTTCTACCGGACCTTGTGCTGCTCGATTTGAACATGCCGGGAATGAGCGGCCTCGCGACCTGCCGCGCGATACGTGAAACGTCCGAGGTGCCGATCATCGTTCTCACTGTACGTCAGGAGGAGGAAGAAAAAGTAGAAGCGCTGGATGCCGGCGCCGATGATTACGTCACGAAGCCGTTCGGCAAACAGGAACTGCTCGCCCGTATCCGTGCCGCGCTCCGGCGATCTCCCGTGTCCTCAACCGCCGGCCCCCGCACATTCGTATCCGGTGATCTTGAAATCGATTTTGAAGC
>DATFXZ010000382.1:0-3959 GCA_035315305.1 Terriglobia bacterium
AGCGCTTTTGGCGCTGTCGTGTAGTGTCCGTGGCAATCGATAATCATGGCTCGAAGATGATATGCACAACGTGGCGACGTCGCAAGAACGTGTAGCCGCGGATTGCGCGAATGACTCAGATGGGTCGGCTTCCGGGGCGCAGGTGTAATCCGCGGCTACAAAAGTCTGTTCGAATGGGGCATACTCTACCGAAAATATCGGAGGTCCAAGATGTGGAAGCGCGGGATTCTTTTGGTTTCCCTTATTGCAACGAACACCGCAATCTTGGCGCAAGTCGGGCGGGTGGGGCCTACAGTGGTCGTCGATCCCTCCGGCACAATTGCCGCAAGCCGCGGTACCGCCGATGGCCCGCCACAACCCACGCCAAGGCTGGCTGACGGCACAGTGAATCTCGGACGCGATCACGGCGAGAAGGGCATTTGGGGTTTGCCGTCGATTCAAAACTTCGCGGGATTCACGCCTGATACTCCGAAAGAGTTTAACCGAGGACAACGCGGCGGCGCGCCTAACGAGCCATTTATTCCGTTTCAGCCCTGGGCCGCGGCCGTCTACAACTACAATTCACTGAACGAAGGAAAGTACGATCCCGAAGGCTTTTGTTTTCCGCCCGGCGGCCCGCGATCGATGGGCACTCCATTTCCAGCGGAGATTATTCAACTGCCAGAGCAGAAACGCATCCTCATCATCTACGAGGGCGGCACTCATGTCTGGCGTGAAATTTTTATGGACGGGCGTCCCCATCCGCCTCGCAACACGATCGATAGCGAGACATGGCTGGGCCACTCCGTCGGCCGATGGGAAGGCGATACGCTCGTCATTGATACGGTCGGTTTCAATGAAGGAACGTGGCTCGATTTCTGGGGACATCCGCACACAAATCTTCTCCATATCGTGGAAAAAATCACGCGGCCGACAAAGCAACGGCTGCACTACGAAGCAGTGATTGATGACGATGGAGCGTATACGCGAGCGTGGTCCGTGGCGTGGGACATACCATGGCGAACGGGCATGGAGCTGAAGGAGTACATCTGCCAGGAAAACAATCAGTACTTGATCAACGTCAAAGATGACTTCGATAAGCCGTACTTCAAGAAGTGATGTCCACGAACGATAACCGGCTTTACATCGCAACGTACATCGATATCAAGCGAGACTCCTTAGTGGAAGGGATCGCGTTGCTCGTCTTGTATCGTGAAAGCCGCAAAACAGCTGGAGGTCCGAGTATCGAGGTCCTTCGGGAAACCAGTCGGCCAAACCGGTTTGCGATTATTGAGACCTGTAAAGATCAATCTGCCTACGACGACCGTGAGAGGGCGGAGCAGACGCTACAGTTCAGAGGCAAACTCAGAGCAATCCACAGCAGCCCCTATGATCAACGTGTGCATAACGGTTTCGCTATTGGTTCTCCCACCGGACAGACCACGCGAGATTCGCTTTGCGTTGTGACCCACGTCGACGTTCCTCCACCGCGGAAAGATGAAACTGAGGTGTTGCTCAACCGTTTGGCCGAGCAAAGCCGGAATGACGAAGGCAACATCCGCTACGATGTATTTCAACAGATCCCTCCGCGTACCAACCATTTCACAATGTTCGCCGTGTGGAAGGACGCGGATGCATTTGAGTCTCATGAAAGCAAAGCGCATCGGCAGGAAGTTCGAGAGGCATTGTGGCCCCTCTTAGGCGCGCCTTACGATGAACGCCTCTACAAACCGCTGAGGGGAGACGTTTGATTTGTCGTCCAAGATCGGCTTTGATTCGTGTGAATAAATGAACACAGAGACACAAAGACACAGAGGCACAAAAGCGCGCAGCAAGCCTTTGTAGCGCGCCTTTGTGCCTCTGTGTCTCTGTGTTTTTTCGTACTCGTTCGGACAAACAACATGGATACTACGTCGACATGAAACGCCTAACACTTGCAATCGCATGTTTGGTATTGCTGTTTTCCGGCTTCTACTCCGTTGCCCAACAATCCGCTTCAGGCTTCGTTCCGGTTACGGACGAGATGCTTCAGAATCCGGCGCCTGCCGATTGGCTGATGTGGCGCCGCACGCTCAACGGCTGGGGCTACAGTCCCCTGGACCAAATCAATCGCACGAACGTTCGCAATCTGAGGATGGTTTGGACCCGCGGTATGGGCCCTGGCGTTCAGGAGGCAACGCCGCTTGTGTATCGGGGCGTGATGTATTTGCCCAATCCAAGCGATCTGATTCAGGCGATGAATTCGGCGACCGGCGACCTGATTTGGGAATACAAGCGCGAGTGGAAGGAAGACGTCACCAAAATCTTGCCGGTGCCAAGCATCAATCGCAACCTCGCCATTTACGGCAATACGATTATCGATACGAGCGCGGATGACCACGTATTCGCCCTCGATGCCACATCAGGCAAGCTTGTCTGGGAAAACCGTATCCTCGACATGAAAGAAAGTCCGGCGCAGGAGACATCAGGTCCGATCATTGCGAAAGGAAAAATCTTTTCGGGCCGAGGCTGTGAGGCCAAGAAAAGCGCCCTGGCGTGTGTCATCGTTGCACACGATGCGAAGACCGGGAAAGAGCTCTGGCGAACGCGAACCATACCGATGCCCGGCGAGCCCGGCGATGAAACGTGGGGCGGTCTTCCTTATGAAAAGCGTTCACATGTCGGTACCTGGATGGTTCCCAGCTACGATTCCGAGCTGAACATGCTCTACGTTGGAACGTCTGTGACGGCTCCCGCGCCAAAATTCATGCTCGCGGGAAATGATTACCAGTACCTGTATCACAACTCAACGCTCGCTCTGAACGCGGATACAGGAAAGATCGTGTGGTACTACCAACACGTCGTTGATCATTGGGATTTTGATCATCCGTTCGAACGACTGCTCGTCGACACCGCTGTAGCGCCGAGCCCGACTGACGTGAGTTGGATCAATCCACGAATCAAGCCTGGGGAGCGACGCAAGGTTGTCACGGGTGTGCCTGGAAAAACAGGAATCGTTTATACGCTCGATCGCCAGACCGGCGAGTTTCTCTGGGCTAAACCGACGGTGATGCAAAACGTCGTTTCAAGCATCGACGGTGCAACCGGCCGTGCGACGACGAATCCTGAAACCTTGTTCACGGCCGTCGGCCAACAGCGCTTTGTCTGCCCGACGGTGAACGGCGGAAAGAATTTTCAAGCGGGAGCTTATAGTCCGCTGACAAACATGATGTACTACCCGCTGCAAAACGCATGCTCGAATGTCACAGCGATAGCGGATTCGCCGTCGACGTTTTACGCGATTCAGAACAACAATCAGATTGCGCCGGGGACAGACAAGATCGGAACTGTCCAAGCCATTTCCGTGGAGACGGGTAAAACGGTTTGGAAGTTTGAGCAGCGTGCCGGCTACATGTCGCTTGTAGCAACGGGCGGTGGACTGATATTCGGCGGAGATGCAAACGGGCACTTTCGAGCATTCGATCAGAACACGGGCAGTGTTCTGTGGGATGTCAATCTGGGATCACCGGTGACCGGCTATCCGATCACTTACGCTGTTGGCGGGAAGCAGTACGTTGCGGTGAGCACAGGCAACTCGCTCGTCAGCACAGGACTCAATCGGCTGGCGCCCGAGCTTCACCCGAGCAATGCAAGCAATGTTTTCGTTTTCGCTTTACCGGAATAGAAACATTAACCACAGAGGCACAGAGACACAAAAAGCCGGCATCAAATCCTTGATGCCGGCTTTTTTTGTGTCTCTGTGCCTCTGTGGTTATTACGGTTGTACTTGGCCTTCGCTTGACGCAGCACCGAGTCTTTTTCCATCCGCCGTGAAAACCCTTCGCGCATTGGCGCGGTTAGTTCCGTTCTTTGCCGCCGAACCTTCCACGGTAACAACGTCACCGAGCTTCATGGTCGTGCGAGTCCAGCCGGAACCCTGAAGCAGGTGCGGCGGGCCCATTTCGAATCCCCAGTTGTTGATTTTTCCGCTTTCGTCTTTC
>DATFXZ010000383.1:0-11279 GCA_035315305.1 Terriglobia bacterium
TGGTTGGGGTTGGGCGCCGCTGATCCAAGACGGTGCGTGTGATCCCACATCTGGTTTATGCCCGGACCGCTGGGATAATAGGTTTCGTCCGACGTGTACTTCAATTCGTGATCCAAATAATCGTGGAGCGCGGCTACGAACGCTCCTTGGATTCCGGCATCGGATGGGTCGTAGCCTGGAGTTTCGCCTGCCGCATCCACATCGGTGCCTTCGAAGCGCGCGTCGTAACGCCCGACAATGGCGCGTTGATCGCGAAGTAGTTCTTTGCGAAAACGCGCGGGACTTATTCTGAGGTTCGCTTCTTTGATGTATTGCACACTGAGTCCGGTATAGCTCGCCAGCTTGGCTGCGGTTGCTTCAAGTTGTGCCTGGGGAAGATTGTGTCCCTGTGCAAGGGCTTCGGTATATGGACCGCGCGCATAGGCGCGGACTTCGTCAAGGAACATCTTCTGGTCTTTTCCTTTGTGAGGAACCTTTTCGTATTGCCATGCGATCGCCGCATAAGAAGGAAGGTAGCCGACGAAGACTGAGTCCAATCCGGGCGCCTGTACGAAGTAATTCAAGATCGAAGACAGAAGGATGACGCCGTTCATCGACATTCCGCTATTTTGGAGCGCGTCAACCAACGCCGCCGATCGCGTTGTGCCGTAGGACTCGCCAAAAAGAAATTTCGGTGAGTTCCAGCGGTGATTGACGCTCACATAGCGGTAAATGAATTTCTGAAACGCACGTACGTCCTGATCGACTCCCGCAAAGTCCCGCATCGTGCCTCGCCCAACGGGCCGTGAATAACCCGTGCCTACCGCATCGATGAAAACGAGATCGGATTTGTCCAGCACCGTGTATTGATTGGGCACGATTTGATACGGACCAGGTCCCGTGGCTTCAGGACTCGAAGTCAGCACACGGACCGGCCCAACCGAACCCACGTGAAGCCACATGCTTGCCGATCCCGGGCCGCCGTTGTACAGAAATGTAACGGGCCTAGTTCGCATATCCGTCACTCCATCGAGTGTGTACGCGACATAAAAGACACTGGCGTTGGTCTGTTCGTCTTCGCCCTGAATAAGGAGATTGCCGGCTGTTGCTGTGTACCGCAGGGCCTTGCCGCCCACTAATATTTCATGCGGTGTGACCGAGTTTTTCTCTGGCGGAATCGGCGTCACCGGCCGTTCAGCATTGGCCTGACTCGCAGGTGCCGGATTCCCACGCTGCTGCCCTTGCAACAGTGCCGTGGTGATGAAGAGCAGCACACCGGATGAAATAGCAAACTGGCGTGAAGGTGACATCGTTTGACCTCCTGTGTGCGCCTATTCTTGCATCGACGGCCCTAGAAGACAATGCGCAGCCTGCAGGGGGTATTAGCACAGCAAGTCAAGGACGGGCACGAATCACGAAATCGGCGATTGCCCGGGCGTGTTTGACCTGAGCCAAGAGGTTTGCCGCCTCCTGTGTCTGTCCGCGGGTTTTTAACAACCTGGAATATTCTTCTACGATCTGGGCCATTTCCGAATCTTTGGTCAAATTCTCACCCGCGATTTTCGCCGCCTCGCCAAGCACAATATCCGATTCGGATTGACGGCCCTGTTTCGAGTATGTGTTGCTAAGAGAGTGCAGAACCCGAGCAATTGTCGTAGCAAAATCCGACCGTCGCGATTCGAGTATTTTGAGTGAACGCTCATAATGTTGTTCTGCATCCGCAAACTTTTTTGTCGCCATGTATAGGGCGCCAAGTGTGTTCAACTCTGGTGTCAAGCCCGGATCGAAGAGTCCTTTCTCGGCTTCCTTCATTTGCAATGCCCGATTCAAGACATCTTCGGCCTGCTTAAACTTGTGTTCCCGAAGGTAGACCGCTCCAAGATAGCTGAGTAGTTCAGCTGTATTGAACGGGACGTTCAACGTACTGACAATTTCCAAGGCTTGGTTAAAAGATTTTTCTGCCTGGCGCGCATTGTTGCGGCGGTAATGAACGACTCCAACGCCGGTGAGCACTTGAGCTGTAATGCTGGGATCATTCGGTACGGCGGATTGCACTAGTTGTAGAGCTTGGACGACGAATCGTAATGCTTCGTCATCTCTCCCCTGGAGGGAATAAAGCACTCCGAGATTCTGTAACATCAGAGCCGAATTTTTCGAATCTGATAGTTGCCGCAAAAGTGACAAGGATGCGGAATACGCACGTTCCGCTTTCAAGAATTCTTCCTGCTCGGAGTAGACGTTACCGAGATCCCCGAGGACTTTGGCTCGTACCCTTTGATCAGTTTCTGGAATCTGATCAAGGGCATCCACGAACAGCCGCTCGGCCGCGGCGACATGACCGTTGAGAAATTCATAATGTGCTTGCTGCAGCAGTGTCGACGCCTGCGATGAAGCTGTGTTGTCTATCTGGATCCAAATGGCGAGCATGATCGCGATGTATGGTGTCACGTAATCACTCCCAGGAACGTCCGTCACTTCATAGAACCGTCCGGGAGCGATTTGGTTACCGAAAAAAAGCGGTAGCGAGCACGTCAACTGCGATCCGGATACTTCACTCTCCAGGATGATATTGGCGTTCGATATATCCGTTCCGAGGTCGCGGCCTCATCGCCGGCTTGCTTAGGCCCTGTTCACCTGTAACGGGGTGGCGACTCTGGGAAGTGGGCACGGCGCCTCCCAGAGTTTCGAACACCAATGAGCTACCTAGAAAGTGAGCTTCAAAGCCATTTGAATAACACGCGGCTGTGAGTCCGTTGCGCTGCCGGTGCTCGAGATTTGACCAAAGGTCGCACTTGTGATCGAGACTTGGGGATTGCGCCACAACGGCATGTTGAAGGCGTTGAAAAAATCAGCGTGAAATTCCAAGCCTACTCCGGACTCGCCAAATCTCGTTTTCTTGATGATGCTCATATCGAAGTTCGTCCGCGTTGGCCCACGGAACGCGTTACGGCCGAACGTGCCGTATGTGCGTTGTGAAGGATTGTTTACGGGGTCAAAGCCTTGAGCAGTGGTCGCAGTGAGCGCGGCTGTCGAAAACGCTGCCGGATCGAAGAAGAAGTTCCCGGGCTTGCTCCCGTTCAAAGACTGTGACACATGCGGATCGAAATAGGTGATCGGAGCAACCAAGTTCGCCCGCACTAAATTGGGATCGCCCACGGCGGAGGGACCGGTTTTGGTTAGGTTTCGGGTGATGCGCGACGTCACATCGAGGGGCTCTCCCGACCGATGGTTGACGATTGGTTGAATCGTCCATCCGCTCAACAACACACCCGGCCCGCCCCAGTTCCTGGGGGACGGCAACGCCCAGGATCCGGACAGAGCGATATAGTTCGTCAAATCGTAGTCAGAAACTGCTTTGAAGTGTTTCTGGTCGAAGGCAGGCACGCGAGGGTTATTCGATCGGAAGCCCGACGAAGTATCCTCGGACTTACTGTGAGTGTATGAGAACTGATAACTCAGGTTGCCGAGGTGCGGTAGATCGCGTCCTTTGTCATGGAATCCCAGTTGGAGCGAGTTGTAGTTTGCCATGCCGACATTCGCGAACAGATCCAGATAACTGAATGCATTCGCAGGATTGCCCGACGGCGTATTGAAGATTCGAGAGGTCTGGCCCGGTATGAACGGATTCGAATCGTACAAGCCGGTTAACTTGTGAGAACTGCTTCCAGCGTACGCGATGTCGAAAATGGTGTTCCGCATGATCTCCCGCTGGATGTCCAAGTTGTACTGATAAATGTATGGCGTGCGTAGGTGTGGATCCACTGAATACACAGCATTGCCGCCGAAAGGCAGAAAGCCCGCAGCTGCAAAGTCCAGGTTCTTGTCGGTCAGCTTCGAAGGAAAAGGATTGGGCTTGCCTGCTGCGTCAAACGGTTTGATCATATTCAGGACTTCGGAAGTCGGATTCGTCGTCAGCGTACCGTATGTAAGGTCGGCGGATGAAAAGAAAGGCAACTGGCCATTGAACTGGAAGTTGTCTTCCGCTTTCAAAATGTCATAGAAAACGCCGACTCCTCCGCGAATACTGGTTTTGCCTCTTTCGTCCGGCGACCACGCAAAACCCAACCGGGGAGCAAAGTCGTTTTTGTCTGGGAAGTTGGATCCCTTCGGAGCAAGTGCGTCTCCGGGAAATAGCAGACCTTTCGGCGCCTTCGTAAATACAGTGGATTGCGCACCCAACAAATATGAGAAGGTACGCCCTTGGGTGTCGTACTTCGGAGTGTTGTACTCGTAGCGCAGGCCGAGTGTCAGGGTGAAATTGCGCCTTGGTTTCCATTCATCCTGGAAGAAGAATCCGGAGTTCTTGGTGCGGATGTTGCTTGGAGCTGCAGGGAATTGAATGAACTCATCGGCCAATCCCATTATGAAGTCGGCGCGATCATTCCGGCTGAAGGGGCCACTGGCTCCGTTCACATCCTTGAAGTTGAACTGGCCGTTCACATAAAAGTCGAACACCTGGTTGTCCTGGTATGGTGTGAAGGTGAAGCCGCCTTTAAACGTATGCCGGCCTGTGAGCCAGGTCACGCTATCGTTCCAGGTGAATGTATTGTCGATAAGCCTCGAGGGGCCTTGATTGCTGAACCCGGCGGTCATGCCACTGGAGAACGTTAGGATCGTCGGGCCAGTCGGATCGTCCGGCGTGATTCCAATGCCCAATTCAGAAGGCGTTGGTAATTTCTTACCGGGTATCGACTGGAAATTGTTGTTTCGCTGTGCTGTGAATCGAAAATCATTCAAGAGGTTGGGCGAGATCACTTTGACGTAATCGACGGCAAGGAAATAACGCTTCGTTCTTGTCTCATTGGGAAAGCCGTTAACGTTCGAAATCGAGAATGGGTTGACAGTCGTCGTTCGGCTCCAGCCAAGCGTTGCAGAGATATGATCCTTCGGCGTGAGGTAGTAATCGGCTTTGTTGGTGAGTTCGTCGCGGTTGTCCAGTGCGCTGCTTTGCGACGTCAGAAAACCCGAAGAGTCGGTCGGAATCAAACCAGCTTTGATATAGTTCTTCGCCACTGAATTGATTTTGGATGGATCGATAATACCTTGCGCGGCAAAGGCGGGATCGGACTGAAAATAAGGAAATCGTTGCAGGAAAGCAGCGACATTGGTATCGGGACCGGTCCCTGAAGCATTCGAGTGCGAAAAGTCTCCATTTAGTTCGGCGGGTGTGAAGACCTTCGTCCTGCTGGTTACCTGCAGCTTGGATTGGCGCTGGCTTTGCCATCCGCTAAAGAAAAACAGTTTGTCTTTTAAGACGGGTCCACCAAGGGTCCCCCCGAATTGGTTTCTCTTCAAAATGTCCTTAGGTAGTCCTCCCGCATTGTTAAAAAACGAATTCGCGTTGAGGGCATCGTTGCGAATGTAATCGTAGGCCGTCCCGTGGAAGGCATTTGTCCCGGACTTCGTCACAACGCTTACAACACCTCCAGCATTACGGCCATACTCAGCGCTGTATGAATTTGTGAGAATCTTGAATTCCTCGATCATATCGGGATTCGGATTCAGGACGACGGCATTGCTCAAAAGGTTGTTATTGATGCCGCCGTCAAGGAGGTACGTAACCGAATCTTGACGTCCACCGGCGGCGCTAAAGGTACCCGTATTCCCGCCGGCCGTTGCGGGGATGACCCCGGGTTGCAGGAGCGCAAGATCCAAAGTGTTGCGGCCATTGAGCGGCATGCTTGCAATCTGGGTGGACAGGATCGACATGCCCAGTGTCGGGCTGATGCTCTCAACATGCGATATACCCTCGGTGACGAGCACTTCTTCAGTGCGATTGCCGACCGACATCTTGATATCAATGCGGAGCGATTGGTTGATTTCGAGTTTTTCCGGCTTGGTTAGAGCCTTCTGGAAGCCCGGCATATCCGCCGTGACCGTATATTCGCCGATAGGTAGCAGTAGGGCTTGATAGAACCCCTGCTCATTGGTAATGGTCGGATAAACGAATTTCGTGTCGACGTTCGTCACAGTGACCGATGCGCCAGGAATAAGCGCGCCGGTTGGATCTGACACGGTGCCGACGATTCTTCCCGTCGCAGTTTGCGCACAAAGAGCAAACGCTGCCAGAATAATTCCGGCGAGCACCACAATGACAGTTTCGGAAGGTGAAAACCTATTCATAGATCTCCTCTCATTTCCTTCTTCTTTTATGGCCGCACGTGGGCCGGTTAGAACGACGGGGTTTGCGCATCTTCTAACACCAAACTCACCGAACGGGAAGAAAAATTTCCGTACACCTTAGTCAGCTGCCGCCTGGTATTTTCCCGCGGAGGGTATCGTGCGACTTTGCAGGAAACAGGCGCTGTTTGGCATACGAATTACAGGCTCCGCATATGCTCAAATGAAACCGGCGACAGAAGGAGGATTTTCAATGGGGTCCTAACAGGTTGGAATTTTGAAGTTTACCCGGTCGAGTAACATTTGACGGGCAGCCATTGTAGGTTTACAGTAAGCCCGCTTTTCCAATGAACTGAAAAACGAGAGTTGCTGCTGTGCGGCGTATCATTCGATTTCGCAATCTACAGCAAAAACTTGGATTCTACTCGTTCCTCGTCACGTTGCTGGCGTTAGCGGCCGTGAGTCTACTGAGTTACCGGGTTGCGCGTTCTCAGATTCGGTTAGATCGAGAACAACTCATGGAGGTTGAAGCTCGCCAGATCGTTCATGAACTCGAAGACGAATTGAATGGTTCCGCTCGTGAGGTACAGGTTTGGGGTGAAATGGATCTGTTGCAAGCAGGTCTAAAAAGTTCCGAAGCGAAGGAAACGCAAGCATTCTTAGATGATTTACTGAAGCACCATCGAAGATACGATCTGATCTTTACCGTCGATCCCGATGGCCGCCTCATGAGCCCCAACACTGCCGCTATCACTGCTGCCGGCCAACCATATCAGTTTGT
Source organism: Terriglobia bacterium (assembly GCA_035315305.1). Lineage (GTDB taxonomy): Bacteria > Acidobacteriota > Terriglobia > 20CM-2-55-15 > 20CM-2-55-15 > 20CM-2-55-15. The sequence goes on from DATFXZ010000383.1 coordinate 6,881, forward strand.
GCTTCCGGATATTCCTAAGAGTTGGTTCCACGACATCATGCAGAGCGGAGCGCTTAGGGGAACTCCTCTGACTCAATTGGCGTATGTGAACAACCTATACCAGAGGACTAAGGACAGCCCGCCGGAAAGTCGATATCAATTTGCCCTCGCTGCTCCAATAGGACCACACGGCGCTAACGAGAAACTGGGCGTGATTGTCGCCATCTTGAATTGGTCGAATTTTCAGCACATTCTCGATAGCGCCGAGGATCGATTCAAACGCCTTGGACTCACGACCGGATACGCGTTCCTCTATGCCGGCGATGGGGATACCATCACGGCGCACAAATATCGTGACCTTTACGGTACACGCGCCACCGTTGATCACAATCTGTGGGACCTGCATTCGCGGGTCATTAACAATCCAAGTGGCACGTTTCGCTATAAATGGCGGGAGGGATGGAAAATCGCTGCGCTAGGAACCATTCACACCGATCTAGGAAGTCCGTTCAACTGGTATCTCGGAGTCGGTATTAACGAGTCGGACATCTTCGCGCCGCTTCGCGGTGTATTGGCCTGGTTCGTAGCCATTCCTTTCGTCACAGCGCTTTCTGTACTTTTCCTGACATTCCTACTTGCCCGCAAGATGAGCGTGTCGCTGACGGAATTTGCGCAACTCGCTCGGGACGCGGCTCAGGGTCGATTTTCTCAATTGGTCAGAGCGCGTACGGACGACGAACTGGGCGACCTCGCCCAAGCTTTCAATGAGATGCTTGTATCGTTTCGAGCCCAGATGCCCTTTGTGCGGATCCCGAATCCGTACGTCGTCGGCAATCCAATTCGTAAAGCTGAAATGTTCTTCGGACGTAAGGATGACTTGGAGTGGATCGGGCATCAACTCGAGCATGCGGGAAACAAGATGATTTTGCTTTTCGGTCCCCGCCGTATCGGAAAAACATCCCTCTTGCATCAGATTTACGGAGGCCGGACAAACTCGCTCATCCTGCCGTTCTTTTTCGACACACAACAGATCCTGCCGGAAGTCGATCGAGATTCGGATTTTTATCACGTGCTCACTCGCGAGATGCTCGCCCAGCTGCCGACGGTCATGCCAGGAGTCCGTGCGCCCTTCATCTCGGCTGAAAGGTTTACTCCCGAAACATTTCGCAAACTGCTACGGTTCATCCGAGAGCATGAGCCGACGAAACATCCTGTGTTGCTGTTTGATGAACTGGAAAATTTAGAGTTCAAGTTGGGTCGCGGTTCTCTTACTACCGACCCTTTATTGTTCCTGGCGAGTTTGCTCGACGGAGAGATTCGAGTGAGTTTCGTCGCAACGGGATCCGATCAATTAGAAACATTGACTTTCACGGGATGGAACATTCTCAGACCGAAAACTATCCTACGCCGAATAGGGCTGCTGACCGCAAACGACACCCAGCGACTGATTCTTGAACCAGTGCACGGTTATGTGCTTTATGACGAGGGAATACCCGAGCAGATTCTGCGAACGACGGCAGGACATCCTTATTATGCTCAGGTTGTCTGCCAGACGATGGTGGACTACTTGAACCAAAAGCGCGATTTCGCGGTTGCGTCAGAGCAGCTGCATGAAATTTTGGACCAGGTGCTTCAAAATCCTCCTCCTCCACTAAATCACGTATGGGATGCTTTTTCGCATCACGCGAAGCTTGCGTCCGCTACGTTGGCTTACGTTCTCAAAGATCCGACTCAATATGCCGACCTTGAAACAATTCACGACGCAATTCCCCCTGAACTTCGCACGCAAATACCCGATTCGGCCAGTCTCATTAACGCTTGCGATCACCTTTGCCGCGAAGATTGGCTCGAAAGAGGTCCGTTGACCGTGTATCGATTCCGAGTTGACTTATTACGTATGTGGATCGCACGGGAACATTCGATCTGGCAGGTTACGGATGAACTGAAACGGAGCGCGGTTTCATGATCAATGCAGTCAATCCATACTTGAACCGAACGGCTATCAAAGATGATCGCGGATTCTTTGGTAGAAGCCGGGAACTGGCGACTATCTTCAGCCGAATCGACGCAGGAGAACCGCAATCAGTATCCATTGTTGGTGAGCGCCGCATCGGCAAGTCCTCTTTACTTCGTGCCGTCTTGCGCCGCAAAGAGCGTCTCCTTCGCCGGCCGGATGAGTTTGTGTTTGCATATCTCGATCTTCATGAGAAAGTGCACGGCGACACATCTCATTTCTTCGCTGCACTCATGGAAGAGATCGCTTTAAGACTTCAAGATTCTCAACTGTCTAAAACCACGCCGAGTTACGAGAACATTCGCTCGCTGGTCGCTCGAGTCGATCGCACCGGTGTAAAGCTGGTGTTAGTCTTGGATGAGTTCGAAGCGATCACACAGAATCAGAATTTCACAGTCGAGTTCTTCAGCTTTCTTCGCAGTTTGCCGAACAATTATTCCGTATCTTTCATCGTTAGTTCGGCTCGGGAGATCCAAGATCTCTGTCACAGCAAGGAAGTCTCAGGATCACCGTTCTTCAACATCTTTCACAAATTGAATCTCGGCTCGTTCACGCCGGAAGAGGCCGCACAATTAATCGCAGAACCTTCGAGAGCTGCAGGATACGCCCTCGAACCATATGCTCCTGCCATCCTTCGGGTGGGCGGCTGCTTTCCATTCTTTCTCCAACTGGCCTGCTGCACTTTCTTTGAAAGCCACAACGAGTCGCATGGTCAAGCGGAACCGGATTTGAATCATATTTGGTCGAAGTTTTACGAACAAGCGCTGGGTCATTTTGTGTACGTCTGGGATCACCTCAATGACCGCGAGCGGATGACGTGTATCAAAATAAGTTCTCATCAGGAATTAAATGAGCAGGATCGAAGCTTTGTGCGCGCTTTGATCCGACGTGGCTACGTCTATCAGGACAACGCTGCCACGCGATTGTTTTCCGACGTGTTTGACGAATTTGTGATAACCAAAGGCTCGTTAGCGCCGACGACCCAGGATGGCAATAAAGGTAAATTGTTTTCTCCCACGATACGTTCCGCAGAAGGCATTACAGCGGGTCTCGTCGGGAAAACTGTCGGACGTTTCGTCATCCGAAAAGTTTTAGGTATTGGCGGTATGGGCGAGGTTTATTTGGCTAAAGACACGAAGCTGAAACGCCTTGTAGCGCTAAAACGTATCGCTGGACACTTGCGCGATGATCCGGATTACAGGCAGCGTTTTTTCAATGAGGCAGAACGAGCGTCTCAACTGAGTCATCAATGCATCGTTCGAATTTACGACGTGATCGAACAGGGACAGGACGTTTTCGTTGTGATGGAGTACGTCGAAGGTGTCACGTTACGAACGCGAACTGGAGCGCTGACTCTTGAGGAACTGTTGCACATCGCGCGGCAATGTGGGGAGGCCTTAGCTCTTGCCCATGAAAACGGAATCATCCACTGCGATATCAAACCGGAGAACATCCTCCTGATGCCGCCCAACAATGTAAAAATTCTCGATTTCGGTGTGGCCAAGTATATGCCTCGCAGCGATGGACAAGCTGCGACACTTACTCTCGACCGCAGTGTTAGTAGAGTGATCCGCGGTACACCTGCATATATGTCACCGGAAGTCTTCTTGGAACATACTCCGGATGTACGATCCGACATTTTCTCTTTGGGAATTGTTTTGTACGAGCTTTGGAGCGGACACCATCCCTTCCGTGCAGATACGACAATCGAGACAGCCAACCGAATCCTGAAAGACACGCCAGCTCCGCTGAGTCATTACGTTCCCGCGACGCCTGCTGAACTCGAACAAGCGATCCACAAATGCTTGGCTAAGAATGTGTGTGATCGTTACCAAACCATTCGCGAAATGGCGTCCGACTTGGCTAAAATATCCACTGACGTTAATTCGATGAAAACGAAACCATTTGACGCCCGACAGGCCCACGGCCGGTGATGGATTCTCTGTAACCTTATACACGAATCCTTCCGGTTACAGACGATGCTTGCAGGCAATGCCCTCCAGATCCATCTTAACGATTTGCTCAAAGCGCAACCGCCCGTCACTTTCCACGTGATCGAGATAAAGGATTCGTGAGCGTTTCCGCCGAAGCTACTTCAATATTGCCTTCAGTCTTTGAAATTGCCAGCTTCCTAATACGTAATAGATCGGCAGTTAGAGAATTGACCGCGGATGCCCGGCGAGATTGTCGTTACTGAAAATGCCATCGGTCTTGGAATTCTTGAAGTTGCAAGTCTTCGCTGTTACCGTCTTCCGGCCGTGCTCAACCTTATATTAATGATGCTGAATTCCCTTCTTGTCGGGCTTCGCAGCCAAGCGGCAATGCAAGCAGAGATCATCGCGTTGCGACATCAAGTGATCGTGCTCCAACGAAGTCAAAAGTCTCGGCGACCGGTGCTCACTCGGA